>JAICVS010000157.1 GCA_025935195.1 Ktedonobacterales bacterium | reverse complement strand
GCCACCCCTGCCGCTTTTGCCACCCGTGCCGCTTTTGCCACCCTTGCCGCTTTTGTCACCCTTGCCGCTTTTGTCACCCTTGCCGCTTTTGTCACCCTTGCCGCTTTTGCCGCCCACCGTACCACTTCTTGCCACATCTTTGCCGCGATCTTGCCGCTTTTGCCGCGCATTGGCAACGGCAATTCCCGCAAACCCCCTTGAAATGCGGATTCAGCGGGGAGTGCGCTCGAAACACTTTCGAAAAACGGCAAAAACGGCAATGTTCACCACGCAGGTCAACATTGCCAACAAGACGATCCCAGGCCACCGGCACACCAGAGCATGTATGCTCCACCCGCCGTACACCGACCATTCATGGCCGCGACCCCGCCTCATCCCCGGCGCGGCCTCAACCGCCACCCTGTTCCGTTGTCACCACATGGAGCGCGTGCTATCATGGCCGCGACTCCACCCACCTGATCCCGACGCCTCAGCCCATCTCGCGAAAGCGGCCACCGCCATGAGCGCAACGCCCACCCATCCCGCTCATCCCTTTGGCAGCCTGCTGCGCCGCCACCGCCAGGCCGCCGGCCTCACCCAGGAAGAGCTGGCCGAGCGCGCCGGCCTGAGCATCGAGGGCATCAGCGCGCTCGAACGCGGCGTGAACCGCGCCCCCCGCAAAGACACCGTCGAGCTATTGGCCGAAGCCCTCAGCCTCTCCGCGACCGCACGCGCCGCCTTTGCCAATGCCGCGCGCACCGGCGCCCAACCGCTCACGACACCCACCGCCCCCGCCGATGCCGCCAGCCTGCCGCCACTGGTCGGGCGGACGGCCGAGCTGGCCCGCCTCGAACACCATCTCGCCGGCAGCGGCTCCCCGATCTGGCTGCTCGCCGGCGACCCCGGCATCGGCAAGTCGCGCCTGCTGCACGAAGCCGCGCGCCGCGCCCCAATACTGGGCTGGTCCGTGCTGGAAGGCGGCTGCCACCGCCGCAGCGGCCAGGAGCCATACGCCCCCATCCTCGGCGCGCTGGAACGCGCCATCGCCCGCCGTACTCCCACCCAGCGTCGCGCCGACCTACAAGGCTGCGCCTGGCTGGTGCGCCTGCTCCCCGAGCTCGCGGAGCTGGTCGCCCCGCCCGCGCCCTCCTGGCCGCTGCCGCCGGAGCAAGAGCGCCGCCTGATGTTCGCCGCCGTCGCGCGCTTCCTCGCCAACATCGCCGGCCCCGCCGGCACGCTGCTGATCCTCGACGATCTGCACTGGGCCGGTCCCGACGCGCAGGATCTGCTGAACGCGCTCGTGCGCGCCCCCGCCGGCCCTCCCCCGCGCGTCGCCGGCGCCTACCGCGACAGCGACCTCCGCCCCGGCGATCCCCTGGGCGCGCTGCTGGCGGACTGGGCGCGCGAGGGCCTCGCCGAGCAGGCCCACCTCACACCGCTCGACGGCACAGCCTCGGCACAGCTCCTCGACAGCCTGCTCACCGGACACGCAACCGAACACGCAACCGCGAGCGCAACAGTGTCCACCCGCGCACACGTGGCCCGGCTTGCCGGTGGCGTGCCGTTCTACCTCGTCAGCTACGCGCAGGCGTTGCGCACCGTCCCCGCCCCTCCTGACACCACCACCATGGACGCCGCCCAGGCGGTGCCCTGGAACGTGACGCAGACGATCCGCCAGCGCCTCGCTGTGCTGCGCGACGACACGCGCGCGCTGGTGAGCGTCATCGCCGTGATGGGTCACCACGCGCCGCTCGACCTGCTCCTCGCCGCCGCCGGACCGCTCGAGCCAGCCGCCCTCACCGCGCTGGACGAAGCCAGCCGCGCGCGCCTGCTCGTGGACGACGGCGAACAGGGGTATCGCATCGCCCACGACCTGATCCGCGATGTCGTCATCAGCGACCTAGGCTCCGCTCGCCGCGCCACCCTCCATGGGCACATCGCCGCCGCGCTGGAACAGCGACCGGCGCCGGCCCCCGCCCCCCTGCTGGCCTATCACTGGGCGCGCGCCGGTGAGTCAGTGCGAGCCACCGTCTACCTCGAACGTTCCGGCGACCGCGCGATGGATGTACACGCCGCGGCCGACGCCGCCGGCTACTACGGCGAGCTGATCGAGCGGCTGGAGGCGCTGGACCACGGACTGGAGGCGGCGCACGCCCGCGAGAAGCTGGCCGGCGCGCTGCGTACCCTCGCCCGCTACGATGCGGCGCTGGAATCCCTGGAACGCGCGGCAGTTGCCTACGCCGATGCCGGCGCGACCGAGGACGTGGCGCGTGTCACCGCCCACATCGGCCAGATTCATTCAGATCGCGGCAGCGCCGCCGAGGGCATCACCCGGCTGCGCCCGCTGCTCGCCGCGCTCGAAAGCGTGGGCGTCTCCGCCGCGGCGCTGGCCGAGCTGCACGACGCGCTGGCCCAGTTGCTCCACATCACCGCCCGCTATGACGAACAGCTCGCCGCCAGTGAGCGCGCGGCCGCGCTGGCGCGCGAGGTAGGCGACGGACGCCTGCTCGCGCAAGTGGAGATGCGGCGCGGTAATGCGCTGCGCATGCTGGGGCGCATGCATGAGGCCGCGCCGGTGCTGGAGGAGGCGGTGCGGCTGGTCGAAACAGCCGGCGACTCGCGCACGCTGGCGCATGCGCTCGACAACCTGAGCATGGTCTCGCTCTTCCGTGGCGAGCTGGCGCGTGCCGCCGCGGAGAGCCAGCGCGCGCTGGCGCTGGCCGAGGAGATTGGCGATCCCCTGATGATCGGCTTGATGGTCTTTCGCCTGGGTATGGACCGCTTCGCCCTGGGCGCGTGGGACGCCGCGCGGGACGACTTCGCGCGCGCCGCCGACATCGTACGCCAGGTCGGCGCCTCCTGGCTAACCCCATACGCCGCCACCGGGCGCGGCCTGCTCGCGCTGGCAGAGGGCCGCATGGACGCCACCGCCGCGCTGCTGGGTGAGGCCACCGCGCTGGCCGGCCGCAGCGGCGACTTGCAGGCGCTGCGCTGGGCAGAGAGCGCGCTGGCCGAGCGCGACCTGCTCGCGGGCAACCCCACGGCGGCGCGCGACCGCCTCGCCCCCCTGCTGGACCGCGGCGGCCAGCGCGAAGGACTGGTGACCTACCTGCTGCCGCTCGCCGCCTGGGCCGCGCTCGATAGTGGCGATCCCGCCGAGGCTGAGGCGCTGGTCCGCGCGTGTATCGCGCGCGCGACGAGCGGCGACCTGCGCCTGGCGCTGCCCGATGCGCTGCGCGCGCGCGCGCTCGTGGCCCTGCGCGCCGGCCGGGCGGACGAGGCGGCCGCCGCGCTGGACGAGGCGCTGGCGATCTGCCGGTCCCTGCCCTACCCCTACGCCGAAGCTCGCGCGCTCTACACCTACGGCTTGACGGAGCTACAGCGCGGCGCCCCACAGCGGGCGCGCGAGCGACTGAACCTGGCCCACGCCATCTGCGCCCGGCTCGGCGAGCGGCTCTACGCCACACGCATCGAGCAGACGCTTGACGAGGCGCCGGCAACTCCAGTCGCCCCGCGCCCCCGCGACGACAGAACGAGCCGGAGGTGATCGGGATGCGTACCGATATTCACACCCCGTGTGCCGTTCGCCGACCATTGACGGCCGCGCGCCCGCGGCCTCCCCTCTCCTCGCACGGAGAGGGGCCGGGGGTGAGGAACCATCCGCCCTTACGCCGGCTGCGGCGCGGGCAGGTCCGTCGGCGTGCGCGCCGAGGCCGGGCCAAAGAGGTGATAGCGCAGCGCCAGCCAGCCATGCAGCGCCGCCGCGACTCCGCCGACCGCCAGCGCCTCCGCCCCGTAGCGCGCGACGTACTGCCAGTTGTCCGGCGCCGCCCCCAGCGCGGCCGTCCCACCGGCGTAGAGCGCCAGCGCCGCGCCGATCGCGGCGGTGAGCGTGCCCGCCGCCAGCCAGGCGAAGACATAGCCGCGCAGTGGGCTGGCCGTGGCGCTCCAGCGTGTGCGCGCCGCCAGCACAACCGCCAGTGGCAGCGCCAGCGCCCCCGCGAGCACGAGCGCGAGCGCCGTCGCCCATTCGCCGGCCGCGGGCCGGTCGCCCAGCGGCACCGCGCTCTCAACCGCATGGTGCAAAATGAAGCCGCAGCCAATCCAGAACGGCACGCCGAAGAGACCGGCGGCCAGTGCCAGCAGCGTCAGCCGCGTGCCGTCTTTCCCGGCGGGCAGGCTCGGCGCCTCACGGATCAGCCCGACGACATAGGCGATGACCACGACGAGGCCGAAACTGAGCGGCGGAACGAAGGCGAAGCGGAAGACCAGATCATCCGCGGCGACTGGCAGCCGCAGCGCGGGATACAGCAGCAGCTCGGTGGCGCGCTCCAACCCCACGATGCCCACGATCAGGCCATAGCCGAACGCGGCGAGATGGAAAATCTGGCGCAGTACCGAACGCCCCGTGTCGCGTGGCAGGAAGCCATACAGGGCCAACACGAGCGCGATCCACAGAGCGGCTCCCCACGGACCGATCACGTGTGGGCCGCAGGTGGAGGAGCCATCGCCACAGAAGGTGGGAAGCCGGTGGGCGGCAAGCAGCAGCCATGTTACGGTGTCCTGCGCCGCGTTCAGCCAGGTGATCAGGCCAACGGTGGCGAGCAGCAGAAATGGCACGCTGTAGAGCTGAAGGCGTTGGAAGGCGAGGCCGGCGCGCGTAGTCGCGGGAGCACGGCGCCGCTCCGCTTCGGCCACAACGGCGACGGCGGCGGCCGTGATCGCCACCGCCAGCACGCCCGACAGCGGAAAGAACTGCCGCTGGCCGAGGTTGGCGATGACGTAAGCGGCGGTCGGCGCCGCGATCAGCACCGCGTTCGCGATCACGGCGTTGAGGAAAAAGGCGCGAATGCCGCCGCCAGCCGCGCCAGGATCGGTGCGCTGGTCGCGGCGGATCAGCCAGTAGTGCAGCCCGCCCAGCCCGCCCGCGATGATCCACGAGACGACGGCGAAGACCGCCGCCTGCACCAACGCGCGCGCGCTGGGCGGCTCGCCGAACTGGCCGCGCAACGGCGTCTCGCCAAGCGCCACCGCCAGCCAGCGTTCGCCGGTGACGGAGGCGAAGATCAGCAGGGAGATGCAGACGAGATAGAGATAAACCCGATACAGACCACGTGCCATGGCAGACCCTCACTTCCGTCTCCCGTATGCGTCGCTATGCGCCGCATGGTGGACGCCCACCGCATGCCAGTATGCCGGGTGCGACTCCTCCGCACCACGGACGATTCGCACGAGCGCCCGCATGACCATCCGCATAGGACATCCGTAAGAAACTTACTTTTCATGACGTACATACTTTTGGTAAGTTATTTGCTAGGGATCGTCCGTAGGCGAGTGGCAAGTGTAAGCTACTGACGCGGTCGGTCTGTTTCAGGTAGGTCTTGTTCTCATCAGGAGGGACGTATGAAGAAGGGCATCTCGGCGGTCACAGTCACGCTGGCGGCGTTCGCGCTGCTGCTCGCCGGCTGCGGCGGCGACTCCTCGACTGGGAGCGCCTCGGCCGCGCCCAGCCAGCATTACACGGCGACGCTGGCCGCGCTCAACGACTCAGGCGTGACGGGCACGGCGGACTTCACGCTCACCGGCAGCCAGCTCGTGATCAACGTCAAGCTCAACGGCGCGACGGCGAAACAGGGCCACGCGCAACACATCCACGGCACAACTGGCAAACAGGCGTCTTGCCCCACCATCGCCGCGGTCACCAAGGAGGGAGTTGTCTCTCTGGAGTCCGGCGGTCCCTTCTACGGTCCGGTCGCGCTGGGCTTGCAGCCGGCCACGGCAAGCGCCTCCGGCGCGGTCACTTTCACCAACACGATGACACTGAAGGCGGATGAGAAGGCGAAGATCTCGCCGCTGAATCAGCATGTGTACGTGATCCACGGTGTGATGAATAAGGGCAAGTACGACGGCTTGCTCCCCGCCGCCTGCGGCGCGATCAGCACGGCGAAGTAGCCGCGCATCGCTCGCGTCGCCCGCTCCAACGGTCGCCTCCCTCAGCCGCTGAGGGGGGCGATGTCGTGCGCGGCGCATGCACCGATCCGCTCCTCACGGCCGCGCGATCAGCCGATCAGCCCGCTACGTGAAAATGCGGGTGATTGCGCGTGTACAATTCATATGGCATTATGTGCCGGCAGCTACCCACCCCGCCGCCGTGCGTTCTCATATGCGGGACGGCAATCGCGCTCCGGCCGTCATCGCGTCGCCGCGCGACGCCATTGCTGCCTGATATGTCTGTATCACCTGGAGGATATTGATGCGAAAAGGGCTTCCCATCGCGCTGGCGAGCGTCTTGCTCTTGCTGCTGGCCGCGTGCGCCGGCTCGACGACAAGCGGCACCGCATCCGGGACTGGTCTGCACTACACGTCCACGTTGAAGTCGCTGAACGACTCCGGCGCCTCCGGCACGGCCGACCTGACATTGGACGGCAACCGGCTCCTCATCCACATCAAGGTCTCCGGCCTGGTTCCCGGCCAGAGCCACCCGCAGCACATTCATGGCGATCCCACCAAGACGGCGAGCTGCCCGCCAGCGACGGCCATTGATAAGAACGGCTTGATCACCCTCGCCTCCGGCACGCCCTTCTATGGCCCGCTCGCCCTTGGGCTGGACGCGCCCGTAGCGAACGGCACCGGCGCCATTGACTATACCCACAGCTTCACGCTCTCGGCCGACGACAAAGACAAGCTCTCGCAGCTGACCAGCCATGTCATCGTCGTCCACGGTGTCATGGTCAACGGCGAATACGACGGCACGGTGCCCGCCGCCTGCGGCACGATCGTCGAGGGACGCTAGGTCCACTCGCCGCCCTGCCGCTGATGCTCATCTACCGGGCGTGACACGCCTGGACGGAGGCACGGGCCGCGCCCATATGTGGCACGCCGGATGCTCTGTGTATTGACAGAAACAGCCCGCCGCAAGCCGCTGGGTTTTACCCGGGCGGTTAGGTGGGCTTCCGGTGGCTTTAGCCAGTCGTCCTCGCGCTCGCCATGCACCCGTTTTAGTGTTATAATGGGTGCATGAGTGAGAAACCATCAACGACCAGCATCACCATTCGTGTCCCGGCAGAGATTGCCGAGATGCTGCGCCAACTCGCCACTCGGCATGATCGTTCGCTGAATGGGGAGATCGTGCGGGCGCTGCGTGAGTATGTCGAGAAGCACCAGACCGAGAAATAGCGATGCCAGAGACAAGCGTGCGCAAGACCTACCAGGAGAAACTGAAGCCGACGCCCGCGCAGGAGCGGGCTCTGGAGGCCGTGCTGTGGCGCTGCCGCACGCTCTACAACGTGGCGTTGGAGCAGCGCATCACCTGGTGGCGGCGCGGACATGGCGTCTCCGCCACGCGCTTCCAGCAGGAAGCCGAGCTGAAAGCCATCCGTGAGGCGTTCCCGGAGTACGCGGCCATCCATTCTCACGTCCTGCAAGACGTGCTGGCCCGCCTGGACAAGACCTATCAAGCCTTCTTCCGTCGGCTGGCGAGTGGCGAGAGGAAAGCCGGCTTCCCCCGCTACCAGGGGCGGAACCGTTACCACTCCTTCACCTACAAGGAGTATGGCAATGGCGCCCGGCTGGATAATGGCGCTCTGGTGCTGGCGAAGATCGGGCGCGTTGCCGTGCGCTGGTCTCGCCCCGTAGAGGGCACCATCAAGACCGTCACCCTCTCCCACGAGGCGGACGGCTGGTACGTGTCCCTCTCCTGTGCGGAGGTCCCCGTCCACCTGCTCCCGCCGACGGGACAGGAGACGGGCATTGATGTGGGGCTGGTGCATTTCCTCACGCGCGCCGATGGCGGGACGGTAGCCAACCCCCGGCACTATCGCAAAGCGGAGCGCGAGCTCAAGAAAGCGCAGCAGCGCGTCTCCCGGCGCAAGAAGGGCAGCAAGCGCCGCAAGAAAGCGGTGAAGCTCCTCGCCAAGCAACACCAGCACGTCCGGCGGCAGCGCACCGACTTTCATCATAAGACGGCGCTGGCGCTGGTCCGCCAGTACGACACCATCTCCTACGAGGCCATCCAGCCCGCCAACCTCAGTCGCCGTCCAGAACCCAGGCCGGATGGCAACGGGGGCTATGAGCACAACGGGGCCAGCCGGAAAGCCGGCCTCAACAAGAGCATCCAGGACGCCGGATGGGGCAGCTTCCTCAGCATCCTCGCGTACAAGGCAGCATGCGCCGGTAAGCGAGTGGAAGCGATCAATCCGGCGTACACGTCCCAGGATTGTTCAGGCTGTGGCGCACGTATCCAGAAGTCCTTGAGTGTGCGCACCCACATCTGCACGAACTGCGGACTGGTGATGGACCGCGACGAGAACGCAGCCAGAAATATCCAATGGCGCGGACAGCGCCTTCGGGGAGTCCCGGCGATGGCTGGGGCGCTGAACCGAGAACCCATGGGGCTTTAGCCCCCGTGGAGTGTCAGGTAAGGTCACGGAGCATGCAACATTGCCGCCGCCGTGTCGTACAATGGTGGACGAAGCGCGGCCATGCGAGCGGCTGGGCGAGCGACGCGGTACAGTGACAGGCCTGATGGCTGAAAGATAGCTGGGTCAGGAGAGCGTGGATGGCCCGCGAGACGGTGGTGCATAGGCAGGGCGAGGACTATGCCTATGAGGATGAGCAGGGCGAGCAGCGGGGCGCGCGCCTGTTGCGTGAGGTGCTGGAGGTTGGCATCCTGACGCTGATGCTGTTCATCGTTGTTCACCTATTGGTCCAGAACTACCGCGTTGATGGGCCGAGCATGACGCCCACGCTCATCAATCAGGAATACATCCTCGTAGACAAAGCGCAGTACATCTTCCAGCGGCCACAGCGCGGCGACATCATCGTCTTCGCCTTCCCCAAGGACACCAGCCAGGACTTCGTCAAGCGCATCATCGGCCTACCCGGTGACACGGTGCGCGTGGACGCCAACGGGCAGGTCACGGTGGATGGGGTGGCGATCAATGAGCCGTACGTCAATGACCTGACGAATCCCTATCCGCCCAACACTTGGGTGCTGAAGTCCGACCAATATTTCGTGCTCGGCGACAACCGTGGCGACAGCTCGGATTCACGTGACTGGGGTCCAGTGCCACGCAACGATATTATCGGTAAGGCCGCGCTCGTCTACTGGCCCTTCAACGATCTGCGCCTGCTCAACGACTATTCCACCGTCTATGCCCACGTTCACAAGTGAGCGACATCCATGACATCCCCGATCTCTCCGGCTGATCTGCGCAAAGAGTACATGCGTCGCGGGCTGAGTGAGTCCGAGCTGGATTCCGACCCCATCCATCAGTTCCAGCGCTGGTTCGATGAGGCTACGGGCGCGGGCCTGATCGAGCCGAACGCCATGACGCTGGCGACGGCGACGCGCGACGGCCACCCGTCCGCGCGCATGGTGCTGCTCAAGGGGTTCGACGCCCGCGGCTTCGTCTTCTACAGCAACTATGAGAGTCGCAAGGGCGAAGAGCTGGAGCAAAACCCCCAGGCCGCGCTCGTCTTCTTCTGGGTGGAGCTGGAGCGGCAGGTGCGCGTGGAGGGGCGGGTCGAGCGCGCGGCAGATGAGGAGTCTGACGCCTACTTCGCCAGTCGCCCACTCGGCAGCCAGATCGGCGCCTGGGCCTCGGCGCAGAGTCGTGTCATTGCGGGTCGTGAGCCTCTGGAGCGGCGTGCCGCCGAGCTAGAGGACGAGTATGCGGGCCAGGAAGTGCCGCGTCCGCCGCATTGGGGCGGCTACCGCGTCGTTCCCGATGCGATCGAGTTCTGGCAGGGCCGCCCTAGCCGCCTGCACGACCGCCTGCGCTATCGCCGGACAGATGGAGGCTGGATCGTCGAGCGGCTGTCACCCTAGCTCCCGCCGCGCAATCTCTCATGATCCACCCTGGCACCGCACCTGCAATCTCTACAAGCGCGCGACGGCCCCGCATGGACGGCCCCGCGCAGGGAGGATGTAGAGATGGCAACGCGCATCATGGTGATCAACGACACGCAGGAGATTCTCGAGCTCTTCGAGGACATCCTCTCAGACGCGGGCTACGAGGTCGTGCTGTACTCCTACGCCATCATGGATATGGCGGAGGTGGAGCGCGCTCAACCGGACCTCATCATCCTG
>JAICVS010000211.1 GCA_025935195.1 Ktedonobacterales bacterium | reverse complement strand
GCCTGCACCAGATAGCGGTGGCCGTTGGCGAGCGTGATGTTGCCGCCGTCGGCGCCGATCGGGCCGAAGACGCCCACGCAGACGTCCGCGATCTCGCTCTCGCCGGAGTCGTCGCCGCCACGGTCCTCAAACCAGCCGGGCGAGCCATCGGGGAACGGGTCGGTGACGGACTCGAACTGCTCGTGGCCGGCGAAGGCGATGGCCGAGTCGGCCACGGCGTCGCCGTTGGGCGACTGGCGCAGGATACAGCCAGTGTCCCCGGCCACCGGCGCCGGCACGTAGCCGTAGATGGTGGGCGCGGCCAGACTGCCGAAGGCGCTGTGGTACGCGCAGAAGCTGTGCTGGTCGTCGTTGAAGGTGCAGAAGCGCCGCCCGCCCGAACTGCACTCCTGCACGCCGCTGGCCGTGAAGACGAAGAACTCGTTGTCAATGCTGGTGCCCCAGTCAATGTTCGCCCGCAACGCGCGTGAGACCTCGTCCTGCACGTCGTTATCGGTCAGCGGGTCGGCCTGGGTGCCGGCGGCGGGGCGGCAGCCGCTCGATGGGGTGTCGCAATGCTCGTAGGGCGTCGTGTCCAGGTAGACGCCGCCAAGCGTCGCGCTGGTGCTGATGTGGCCGCGGTAATCCCAGTATTGCGCGAGCAGGTTGTAATACGGCGTGCCACCCACGTCCTGGAAGTAGCGGGCGACGAGCGACTGATAGCGCGCGTCGTCGCCGCCCGGCTCGAAGCTGAAGCCCTTGGGCAGCCAGAAGATGAGATAGGCGGTATACGAGTGCATCGTCAGGCCGAGGTGATAGTGCAGCGCCGGGCAGTCCGGGTTGCAGAGCGTGAAGTTCAGCGCGGCCGTCTTGCCTGGGTCCACGTGAACCTGCTGATAGTCCGCGTTGCCCACCGTCGCCGTCACCACACAGGTGTAGTCGCCGGTCGCCAGCCCCGTCACCGTGAAGGAGCCGTTGGCCCGCACCGTCGCCGTGTGCCAGTCCGGCACAAGGCCGATCTCGCTCAACTGCTGCTTGAGGCCGCAGCGCAGCGCATAGGCGCCGCCGATGCTGGCGCCGTCTTTGTTGACCACGCGTCCCGCAATTCCGCCCGGCAGCAGCAGCAGCGGCGGGCAGCTCGCCACGGCGGTGCGCGCGTTGACCTGGCAGGTGGTGTCCGTCGGGTCGCGGTCGCCGACGTTGAGCGTGAAGGGGCCGCTCACCGCTTTCGGCAGCTCCACCGTGCGCGGCGCGTAGCCGGGCGGGCCGGAGATGGTGCAGGTGTAGCGGTCGGCGTGCGGCACGGTGAGGTGATAGTCACCGGCGGTGGTGGCGGTGGTGGCGACGCCGTCGCAGCGCACCGAGGCGGCGAGGCCGGCCAGCTCGCTCAGCCCTTGCTGCTTCGCGCTGATGCTCTCGCCGCGCACGCGCCCCGACACCTGGAGCGCGGCGGGCCGCAGCAGCCCACGCGCCGCCAGCGTCGCGCCCGCCCCGCCCGCGATGATCACCAGCGCCAGCACGATTGCCAGCGACGCGCGTCGCTTCATGAATACTTCCTCTAGACCTCAGACGATACTATCATGGCTTGAGTCGTCGTCATGCGTTGCCTCCCCGGCGCCAGCTCCCCGCGTTGGCTCCCCGCTCTTCTCCTCCTCCGTGTCCTCTGTGTCCTCTGTGGTAGATTCGTCCTCCGCCTACGCGAAGACGCACCCCCCGGCGCGATTGCTCCACATCGCTTGCAGCAGGTAGCGGTGGCCGTTGGCGAGCGTGATGTTGCCGCCGTCGGCGGCGAGATGGCCGAAGTCGTCCACGCACTTATCCGCGATCTCGCCCTCGTTGCGCCCGGTCGTGCGCTGGGTGTCGTCGAACCACGCCACCGTCTGGTCGGAGAGCTGCACCGGGTCCGTGACCGATTCGAATTGCTCGTGGGCGCTGAAGTCAATCGCGGCATCGGCGATGGCATCGCCGTTGGGGCTAGAGCCGAGCACGCAGCCGTTTTGGTGGGAGGCGGGGTCGGGCACGAAGGCGTAGATGGTCGGCACGCTCGCCGGCGAGCTGGCGGCGGCGGTGTGGTAGGCGCAGAAGCTATGATCCTGGTCTTTGTACGTGCAGTCGGCGGTCAGCTTCGCCGCCGCGCACTCCTCGACGCCGGCGCCGGTGTAGACGAAGAACTCGGCGTCCGGCCCGCTATGCCAGGTGGAGTTGACTTTGAGCGCGCGCGCGACCTCGGCGGCGATATCGTCATCGTTGAGGGGATCGCCCTGCGTCGCGGCGGCCGGGTGGCAATCGGCGCCGAGCGGCGTGCAGTGCTGGTAGCCGTTGGTGGTGTCCAGGTACGTGCCGCCGGGCGTCACCGTGTTCTGGACCGGCCCACGGAAGTCGAAATACTGCGCCAGCAGGCCGTAGTAGGGCGTGCCGCCGACATCGCGGAAGTATTGCGTGATCAACGACTGGTAGCGTGTGTCGTCGCCGCCCGCGCTCGGCTCGAAGCGGTAGCCCTTGGGCAGCCAGAAGATGAGATAGGCGGTGAAGGTGTGCATCACTGGGCCGCCGTGGTAGCGCACGGCCGGGCAGCTCCGCACGCACAGCGCGAGGCGGATGCTCGCCGTCTGGCCGGGCATGACCCGCGTCTGCTGGGCCTGCGCGCCACCGGCCGCGCTCGATGCCAGGCAATCGTAGTCGCCGGGGTGCAGGCTCGCCAGCGTGAACGCGCCGCTCGCGTCCGTCGTCGTCGAGGCGGTGGCGCGCAGGCCGTCACTCGGCGCCTGCGCGCTGGCAAGCCCGCACTTGACCTCGATCCCCGCGCTGGCGGCGCTGCCGTCGGGGGCGAGCGCGCGGCCGGTGATGGAGCCGGGCGCCAGCTTCAGCGGCGGACACGAGAGCACGGGCAGCCCCGGCGCGTACGCGCACGTATCGCCCAGGCCGCCGAAATCGATCTGGATGGAGCCGGCGTCGTCCTCAGGCAGATCAATGCGCTGTGGCGCGTAGGTGGGCGGAGACGCGGCGGTGCAGGTGTAGCGCGCGGCGAGCGGCACGGCGAGGCGATAGCTGCCGTCGGGCGCGGCCTGGGCACTGGCGCCGTTGCAGCGCACCTCGGCGCGCACGGGGTCCGTCACGTTCTGGCCCGGCGCGGCGTCCAGGCGCTCGCCGCGCACGATGCCCGCGATGTGCAGCTCCCAGCGCGGCAGTAGCGGCCGCCCGACGGTGGCAAGACCGGCGATGACCACCACCAGCAGCGCGAGAGCGAGAAGTCGCGACCGCATTCCCTACCCTGCAATCTTCCGCAAATGGCACACAGGCGCGGCACAGCCCACCTGCCCAAGCGAGTGAGCGCCACCAGACTACCAGATCGGGCGGCGCACCGCAAGAGGGAGAAACGCGCGGGAGAGACATGCGGGAAAGATGCGGGCCATAGCGGCCAACACGAACGGCGGCGCGACGCCGCTCCCCCTCTCCCGGCGGGGAGAGGGGGTTGGGGGGTGAGGACGCTCCTAGCCGAGCAGCGCCTTGACGGCCTTCACGATGTGGTTGGCGGTGATGCCCGCCGCTTCCATCAGCTCTTCCGGCTTGCCGGAGCCGGGCATGCTCTTGACGGCCAGCTTCGTCACACGCGGCGGCGCGCCGCTCGCCGGGCCAGCATCGCCGCCAGAGAACGCCTCCAGGACGGCGTCGCCCAGGCCGCCCTGCGCCCAGTGGTCCTCCACCGTCACGATACGCCCGCCGGTGGCCCGCGCCGCCTCAGCCAGCGTTTGCCGGTCAATCGGCTTGACCGAATAGGCGTCAATCACGCGAATGGCGATGCCCTCGCCTTTGAGCTGGTCGTAGGCTTTGAGCGCCTCGTGCAGCGTGATGCCCGCCGCCACCACCGTCACCTTGTCCGCGCCGGACTGGCGCACCACCTTGCTGCCGCCGACGCGGAACCGCTCGTCCGCGCCGTAGAGCACGGGCGTCTTCTCGCGCGTGGTGCGCAGGTACGAGATGCCGTGGTGGTCGGCCATCTGCTCCAAAAGGTGCGCCGTCTCGTTCGGGTCGCAGGGGTAGAGCACGATGCTGCCGAAGACCGCGCGCATCATCGCCAGGTCTTCCAGCGCCATCTGCGAGGGGCCGTCCTCGCCGATGGAGACGCCGGCGTGCGAGCCGGTGAGCTTGATGTTGGCGCGCGAGATCGCCGCCATGCGAATGAAGTCGTACGCGCGGCTGAAGAAGGCGGCGAAGGTGGAAGCGAAGGGCTGGTAGCCGCGCACGCCCAGGCCGACGGCGGAGCCGATCAACTGCTGCTCGGCAATGTACTGCTCGAAATAGCGGTCCGGGAACGCCTTGGCGAACGTCTCGGAATAGGTGGAGTTGCTCACCTCGCCGTCCACCGCCACCACATCCGGCCGCGCCGCGCCCAGCGCTTTGAGCGCGTCGCCATAGGCGCTGCGCGTCGCCACCTGGCTGCCCGTGTCGTAGGTCGGCAGCGTGACGGCCTTCGCGGCCGGGCGCTCGGCGGGTGGGCGCGACTCCGGCTTCTTCACATCCACGATGATGTTGCGCTCGCCGCCGAGCAGTTGGATGGCCTGCCGCGCCTTGTCGGGGGGCAGCGCCTTGCCGTGCCAGCCGTTCTGGTTCTCGATCTCCGGGAAGCCTTTGCCCTTCACCGTGCGCGCGACGATCAGCGTGGGCGTGTCGCTCCCCCGCAACGCCTGCTGGTAGGCGTTGTTGATCTGGTCGAGGTTGTGGCCGTCAATCTGGATGGCGTTCCAGCCGAAGGCGCGCGCGCGGGCGGCGTAGGCGTCGCCGTTCCAGCCGAGCATCGTCTCGCCGCGCTGACCCAGGCGGTTCATATCGAGGATGGCGATGATGTTGCCGAGCTTGTAGTGGCCCCCCAGCTCCAGCGCCTCGTAGCACGAGCCTTCGGACATCTCGCTATCGCCTAGCAGCACCCAGATGTGATAGGGCAGCTTGTCAAGATACTTGCCGGCCAGCCCGATGCCAACCGAGATGGGCAGGCCCTGGCCGAGCGAGCCGGTCGCCACGTCCACATATGGCAGCACGGGCACGGGGTGGCCCTCGATGCGGCTGCCGAACGTGCGCAGCGTCATCATCTCGGCATCGGCGATGGCGCCCGCGGCTTTGTACATGGAGTAGAGCAGCGGCGCCGCGTGGCCCTTGGAGAAGATCAGGTGGTCGTTGTCGGGGTTCTTGGGGTTGGCGAAGTCGTAACGCAGGTAGTCGGAGAGCAGCACGGCCATCAGGTCGGCGGCGGACATCGAGGATGTGGGGTGGCCGGAGCCGGCGGCGGTGGTGCTGCGAATGCTGTCCACGCGCAGCTGCTGCGCGAGCTCGTGCCATTGCTGTTGCGTTGCCATGCGCATGTCTCCTCGGTGGTTTCAATTCTCACCTGGCATGGTAGCCTGGTGCGAGACGGCGGGATGGATGGCGAGCCTTGTATTTGTGCGCTTCCCGGTCTAAAGACCGGGGGTAATCCCGTGTGGGCAGGGCTGCCGCCGTGCAATCGGGATTCGCCCCGGCATTCATGCTGGGAAGCATCCCTCACCGCGACACACGCCCAACTGGAGTGCGGCCCTACGGGCCAGACGCGCGCTCAGGCCCGCTCTCCATCCCGCTCTCGCTCTGGCGGCGCAGTGTACGTGCCACGACGCCGGGGAGATCGCTCGCCAGCTTGGAGTTGGCGATCACGCTGGTGGCGCCGAGCCGCCGCGCTTCCGCCTGCGTATCGAGGTCCACATGCGATCCAAAGGCGACGACGGGGATGTGATGGGCGACGGCGGCGGTGATGCCGGCGCGCCAGTCTACGCCGCGAGCGGCGGTGTTGACGAGGACGACTGCCGGCGGCGGCACGGTGTCGTCGTCGAGCGCGCGGGCGAAGTCATCGCCGCGGCGCACGGTGCGCGTGGCGTAGCCGGCATGCTTGAGCGTATCCGTGACCTTGACGGAGAAGAAGAGGTCGCTATCGAGCAGCAGCGCGGGCTGCGGCGCGTTCGGCTGGTTCGATTCGTTCGACTCGTCTGCCACCGGCCGTGCCTCCTCCTGTTGGGTGCGCTAATCGTCCGACCGCTCGTAGATGGGATGCTGGAACTGGTCGGCCAGCTCGGCGTTGATCACGCGGATGTCGCGCCACTGCTCCG
>JAICVS010000085.1 GCA_025935195.1 Ktedonobacterales bacterium | reverse complement strand
GGACGGCTCCATATATGGCCTAGACGAAGATGTTGCAGCCGGCTTCCCGGCCGGCTGAGGATTGAAACACGGACGCGCTACGGTCTACCGGCTGGTAGATTTGAAGTTGCAGCCGGCTTCCCGGCCGGCTGAGGATTGAAACCTTGGCGATGGACGGCTCCATATATGGCCTAGACGAAGATGTTGCAGCCGGCTTCCCGGCCGGCTGAGGATTGAAACGGATTCTTATGACTCACTCAGCTATCTTGAGTGATTGTCAGGTCTCTGGGTTTGACGATACTAGGCGCTGCTCAGCTTCTCCCACAGCTCATGCTACCCCGACAGTCACTGGACCTCCGCAGCCTTCACTAGCGGCACTTTGCTCTTGCGGGGGACGTGCTCCTTGCCGTATCCCCATCGAAGGCGCGACAGGGCACTCTAGATTGCATCTGGCGCCGCGCTGCTACAATGTGCAAGTCCTCTGACGCCAGGATTGCCTTCCCCGGCGAGGTGTCAAACCGAGATGCTAACGACTTTCATGGCCGATCGCTTCGCGGAACTCGTCATACGCTTCTAGCAGGACGTGCCACTGGTTAGTCACTCTCGCAGACTCCACAGCGGATAGACGGTCGCCTCGCTGTCAACCAGCACGACAAACAGCGCCGCTGCCGGCTCCGGCAACCGCGTGACAATGGAATGAAGGGCCGCTCGCCGCTCGGGCGTGACGGTGCTGACAAGCACACGGGGTATCAGACCGTGCGGCCCGAACTGCCCGCGCTCGACGAAATCCACATAGGCCATCAGCTTGCGCTTCATGATTGGGAGGCTCTCGGTGGCCAGATCAACCTCGATCCACCAGTGCTCGCGCACGTTCCCCCAGGTAAGTATCGCGTAGGCGTCGGGCTTGATGAAGCCGCCCACCCCATTCGGCCACCAAGACGCGGGTTCCGCCTCGAAAGCGGCGATGTGGACTCCCTCGGTGCGCGCCCGCTCCACGAGGCCGACGCACACCTCACTGACCGCAAGGGTATGTCGTATGGAGCGTTCGGTTGGTGCGCCCGGATGGCGCACCCGTGACGCCGCGTTGGTCGCCGCCTGCCGCTCGGTACAAAGGCGGGTGCCGACCACGCCTAGCGCGAACACCGCGCCGGCCGAACCGCGTGCCGCACCGCCGATACGACGCGGCAGTAGCGCAAGCACCTGCCACTGTACAAGTCGCCGCAACACCCGTCCGCGGACCACGGTGCGCGCATGACCTGCGAGCGAAGAGAAGCAGAGCCGTTCGAGCTGGCTGCCGCTCACTAGCCGCAACCGATTGACTGCCTCAATGATTTGCCCATCCCGGTCGCTCAGGCGCTCGGCAACCCATTCCACGTAGGCGCCGCGCACCCGGCGAGGAGCGCCGGCGCGACCGGGATTGGCCGGGCTACCCCATCCGTTCCCCCTCCTCATACCAGATACCCTACTGGAAGTAGACATCTCGGCAGCGTTATCGCCCTGCCGAATGCGCCACGACAGGATGTTCGCTGGCCCACGGCACGCGCGGCGACCCCGCCGTCGAAGACAGCAGCGACGACAACACGTCCGGCGATCATGCAGGGCCTCCCGTCGCCTCTCTGCCGAAGCGGCCGCTGGGCGGTAGGCTGGAGATGCCGATGCCGAGCCGTGCGCGCAACCCGGCCTCGATTGCCGCCCGCGTCATGCCGTATCGCTCGCGGCTGGCGCGCGCCAGCGCCGCAGCATCCTGCACTGGCTCGCCGAGTGGCAGCGCCCTGCCGGTGAGCGGCGCAAGCGTCTGGCCGTCCACGCAGGGCTTCAGAGCGAAGCCGAAAGTGCTCAGTCCTGCCAGGTCCTCGCGGGTGAGCGGTGCGAACTGCCCTTCCAGTGTCCGCGCGTCGTCCCAGGCGAGCTGAAAGGCGAGGTGGGTGCACACCGTGCCGAGGGTCGCGTCGCGCACCGCTGCCGGCAATTGACCTACATACTGATGGGCCAGCGTCAGGGAGAGTCCCAGCCCCCGCGCCTGGGCCAGCATGTCGGCCAGACTCGTGTCGGCGTCCAGGCGTACCAGCTCCTGGAACTCATCGAGGTAGGCGAAGATAGGACGCCGCTGCTCCGGAGGGACTGTAATGCGAGCTTGGGTGGCGTGCCAGAGGGAGGCGACGAACAGCGAGCCAAGCAGATGCGCGGCCTCACTGCCGAGCGTCCCCTTGGCGAGCGACAGCAGGATCACCCCATTCCGGCGCACCACGTGGTCGAGCAGCAGGCCCTGGCTCTGCCCGAGCATGAGCCGGATGTTTTGGCGCATCGAGAAGGCGCGGAGTTTATTGAGCACCGGACCGGTGGCCTGCACCCGGTCGGCAGGCTTGAGGCTGCCGTCGAACCACTGCCAGAAAGCACGGAGGTGTGGTGGCAAGGCGGGATGGGCGCAGACGTACTGCCGAAACCGCGTGTTCGTCAGCAGCTCGGGGACTTCGATCAGGGTAAAGGCCGAGCCGTCCGGGGCATCGGTATAGACCAAGCTGAACAGGGCAGCGCGTAAGATCTCGTCGGTGCGCGGCCCCCAGAAGTCGCGGTAGAGGGCGTGAAAGATCGTCAGGACGTGCTCGGCGAGCAGTTCTTGCGCTGACGCATCACCAGCCGCGCCGCGCAGCGGATTGAAGCCGATGATGGCCGTCTGCGGCGCTGCCGGGTCGAGCAGCACCACGTCAGCACTGCGCGCCGTCGGTATCCGGGCGGCGATGTCCCTGACCAGGTCCCCTTTCAGGTCAATGACCACGACACCGTGACTACAGGCAATATCTTGGAGGGCCATGCGTGCCAGCAGCGTCGACTTGCCCGTCCCGGTCGGCCCGACCAGATGCACATGGTGCAGCCGGTCGGCGGCAGTGAGCGCGAGCGTCCGCCCTCCCAGCCCCGGATAGTCACTCACCCCCACCACCGTGCCCTGCACCCGCAGGCTCGGCGATGGCGGCAGCTGCCGCGCGCTGCCGAGCGCCAGACCCGGCAGGAGCGCGCCGAATGGCAAGGCCGCCAGCCCGGCGGCTTCCCGGACGTTGAGCAGGAGCGGCCAGTGCAGCAGCGGATAGCGCCGGGCGCGCAGCCGCGCCGCCGTGACGAACGACGGCGTGAGCCGCCGCACCAGCCGCACGCCGGGCGCGTTCAGCCCCTGCAGCATGTGCAGCGGGCGCGCCACGAGCACAGCCACCCGCCGCTTGGGTGTGGCGGTGACGCCAATACGGAGCGTGGCGGCCAGGAGCGGCTCCCGCTGCTTGGCACGCTGCGCCTGCACCACCTCGACATCGCCGGTTGACCGTTGGCTGGAGATGGGTGCCGGCGTGCCGGCGCTGGTCATAAGCAGTTGCACGATAATCCGCTCGTCGTGATCGAGCGGTTGCAGCGCAGCCAGCAGGCTGATGCTGACGGTGTCGGCGCGCGCCTGCGCCAGCGGGCGACTGCGGCTCGTGAGCGTGACTTCCTGGGCGGCGGTGATGCAGACAGATGCTTGCAGATAATCCGCCGCTTCCTCCAGGCGGGCACCGGGGAGTGTCACCTGTACGCTCGCCAGCAGCTCACGGCGAAGGGCGGGAGCCACCAGCACATAATGGGCGATGCCCTCGTGGCTGGCGACCACTTCGAGTCCGACCGGCGACAAGGGAAACAGCGACCACCGCGCAGGATGCGTGGTCGCGGCGATGACACCGAGCCAGCGTGCCGCATCGTCCACGGTGAGGTCGTGCGGCAGGAAGAGCCGAAAGGCGTGCAGCGTTCGCCGCCAGCGGCGCTGCTCCTGGGCGTGCAGCGCCGCCATGAGGCCGGCGAGCAGCAACGCCATGTCGAGGAGCAGGACTGCGGCGGTCATGGCGCGGTTCCGGCCCCAGTATCCGGATCGCCATCGGCAGGCGTCTCGGCACGCAGTTGGCGTCGCTCATGCAGCATGTAGGCCAGCGCCGTCAGGAGCTGCTGCCACCGCTCCTCGTCAAACCATCGTTTCTTCCCCATCATGATCACCTGTCGCGGTTCTGGCATCGCGGCTCCTCCCGGCTGCCCTGTGCGGGGCCACCACGCTCGGGGCAGTTTGCTGCCCCCGGTTACGCTCCCAAACGCCGTGAGATCCCTCAAACGAGCACTTCCTGCCGCAGCCGCGCTTCGGCGAGCGCGGCATAGTGCGGATCAATCTCAATGCCGATAAAGTTGCGGTGCAGGTCCTTGTAGGCGCGGGCGGTCGTCCCTGAACCGAGGAACGGGTCAAGCACCGTATCGCCTTCGTTCGAGAGCTTGCTGACGAGTCCGCGCACGTGTTCGAGCGCGCGGGGTGTCGGGTGCTCGATGGCCTTCCGGAGTCGCAGGTTACTTGCTCGCGCCGTGAGTTCGCCGGTGATCAGCCGGTTGCCCTGCCGACTCCTGGGCGGGCGACCGAAGACGTACACGACATCCGATCCGATGAGCACCCGCCCGCGGTGGCTCGGCATGGCGTAGCGCAGCCACATAGTCCGGAAATAGGGCAGTTCCTCGGGAACGGAGCGGAGAAAGCGCGGATCGCTGGTGCAACCCAAGTGAACGGCCAGCGTGTCGGTGAGCCGCGCGATCTCGTGCATGGCGGCGGCAAAGAGGCCATAGGGATCATCGCTGCCGATGAGCACGGGAGAGGCGTTTGGCCAGACCGGATCGGTGAGGACCAGGTCTATACTCTTATCCGGCAGAGATTTCATCACCTCCAGGCAGTCGCCCACGATGATCTGATTAAGCGGCAACGTCATGATGGGGGACGCCGATCCTTCGCGGCCTGCTGGCGTCGTTCATAGAGCACATAGGCCAGCGCCGTCAAGAGCTCCTTCCAGCGCTCCTCGTCGTACTCACGTTCCTTCGCGATGATCATCACCCGGCGTGGTTCTGGCATGATACGTTTCCCCTCCTTCCTTGCTTTGCCCTTAACAACAACTCGCGTGTTACCCGAGACGTGCGGCCGCGCGCTATCATTCGGCGTTCGTGGCAGCGTCTACAGCGATCTGGCCGGCTCTGATGATGCGATCCGCGACCGTGAAGACTTGGCGGATGGCGTGCTCCGGCGGCCGCTCGTGGCCCATCCAGTCTTGGATATAGGCGCGGCTGCGGCTGGCCGTTGCCGCATCGAGCTGCCCGAGCGTCTTCATGACGATGTAGGCGCCGAGTTCGGCCTGGTATTCCTGGAGTCCTCGATGCGCCCGGTATTCGCTAAGCTGGTGAGGCAGTGTATGGCCGAGCGCGACGTGCGCGAGCTCGTGCATGAGGGTCTTTTCGCGGTTGGCAGCCAGCGGGTTGATGGCGATGTCGAGGCCCGCCGAGTAGCCCTGGACGTTGCCGTTCAGCATCTCGAAGGGGACGAGGCGCACGCCGAGCTTGCTGAGCGCGGTGTCGATGTCCCAGCCGGGGACAGTCACGGGCGGCAGGTCGGGCCCTTCGGTGTCGGAGAGGGCGAAGATGCACGGTACCGGCTTGAAGCCGATGAGCTGCTGGACGGTATTGCCGTCTACGTCGGTCTCAGTGCGGAAGATGGGCCGAATGATGAACTTGGCCTTCGCCCCCCTTTTGACGTGGCGCCCGAAGTCCTTCCAGCGTCCCCAGGTGGCTGCCGGCTCATGCACGCCTTGCAGGTGGAGATAGACCTGATTGGCGATGGAGTAGCTGCAGGCCCAGTTATAGACGTTGCCGAGACTGCCCTCCGTCGCGAAGACCTCGTCGGCCATCCGATACCAGTCAACCTCTGGCGCCTTATCGGCCATCACACTCCTTCGCAGCGAGCCGGAGTCGCTTCGCGGCCGCAGCGACGTATACGGGGTTCACCTCGATGCCGATAAAGCTGCGGTTCAAGGATTGTGCGGCTTCCAGCGTGGTCCGGCTGCCACAGAAGGGATCGAGGATAATATCGCCTGCCCGCGTCGTCGGCGCGATCAGCTCGGCCAGCAGCACCGCGGGTTTTTGGACGGGATGCCTGCGCTGCCTGGGTGGCGTCACCGGGCAGCGCAGCACGTCGCCGCGGGTGCGCCCGTCGGGATAATATTTCGCCTGCTCGTTACGTGCCCAAATGATCAGCTCGTGCTGATGACGAAAGATATGGCCCAGACCCACCTGCTGCTTGTCCCAGATCAGGGACTTTAAGTGGTCGAAGTGGGTATAGGTCGGCTCGTAAAGCGCCGGATAACTCTCGGCGTTACAGAAGACGAATAAGTGCCCGTCATCTTTGAGCACGCGCCGTATCTCCGCGACCACGGCGCTCCAGAACACCCGCAGGGGTGACAAGTCGCTGTAGTGCCGTTGCCAATGGCTGCGGCTGGCGTGGGATGCTACGGCCAGGTACGGTGGGTCGGTCACGACCACGTCGACGCTCTTGCTGGCGAGCTTCGGCAGTTCCTCGAGACAATCGCCCTGGATGATCTCACGCATCACCGCTCCTTCCCAAGGCAGCCGGACGAAGCTTGCGCCGATATGGCGTCTTGCCGCCGCAGTCTTCCTCATATTCGCGTTCGTGGCTCATAAGACCCATCGTTCATCGCTACCCCCTACTTATCCTTATGCCACTGTTCCTTATGCCACTGTCCCAGATTTGAGACAAGCCGTGGAATTTACAACAGGTTTGGCTCAGTTTGCGCCGCGTCGGCGGATCAGCACAGGAGGCGGCGCTGCCGGTCGACCTGGACCAGCACGCATCAGCAACCCGCTACCTCGACCTCGACCTTGAGGCCTCGCCAAGCCTCTACGACGTATTGACGTGCGCCCAGTCCACCCCGAGGGCCAGCAGCAAGACGACGTTCGGGACCGATGTGCTGCCGTCGCACATCGTGCCTGCGGGGAATGGCGGAAGCGCCGGCCCTCAGGCCGCCCTCCCCCCCTAACTCCGCAACCCGATATATTCCACCGCAGCACTGTGCTATACTCGGCGCAAAAGGACGACATATGCCCACTGAATTGACCTTAGACCAAGCCAAGCAGAAACTCCGGGATCATGGCGGCTATGATTGGCTCCTTGACGGTGCCGCCTTCTGGTCCGTGTCCCAAGTGGCCGAGGCGCTGACGGCGGCCGGGATGCCGATCAGCGTCGATTCCGTCACGCGCTGGTTCCATACCCTGCCGCACACCCAACGCTTCAGCGGACCCGGCGGGCTGCGCGCCTCCCGAAACGACCTCATTCTCTACTTCGCCGGCCAGATGGGCTCCGAGAAGCGCCCCCGGAAGGGCGACTAGTTCCCACGGGATTCCCACGTACCTCCGCAAATACTGGATTATCACCGCAAAGTCCGCTATACTTCCGCACATGACAGACAACCGGCAACCCGTAGATGGCATCCGCTCCCGTCAGGTGGACCCGTGCCGTCAGGGGTTGCTCGGCCGTCCCCATCTGCGTTTGCCAAGCCCTGTACCAAGCACGAGAGGACGAGCTCATTCCTCGGATTTTGGAGGAATGACAGACCGGAGAGAGCACGATCAGGCGGCTGTCGCGGTCATGAAAGGAACCACTCATGCGCACGCTTAAGAAGTACGAGCCCCTCGACGATTTTGACCTACCCAAAGCTATTGACCTCAGCCGCGATACGGCGGTGCTCATCCGCCAGTCCGACCACCGGGCCGACGAAGACCACGCCTTCTCACGCGAGGGCCAGCTGAAGCTGACCGCCTACGCACAGCGACTGCGCAATGACGCCACCGACGCCCATGTGCGCGTCTACGATGAAGGCGCCGGCGTCTCAGGGCAGAAGCGCATCGACGAACGCGCCGAGCTGAACCGGCTGTATCACGACATCACCCAAGGGCTCGTCGGCTCGCTGGTGGTGATGCACGAAGACCGCCTGTTCCGCGACAAGTACCACACCAACGACACCACCTTTATGCAACTGCTGGCGCAGTACGACGTGCTGCTGTTTGTGCGGACCGACAACCGCCGCTACGACTGCACCAAGCCGAGTGACCGTAACAACCTGCTGGAGAAGCTGATCGCCTCGCGCAATTATCTCGATGATCACGTGCTCGGCCGCATGAACGGCAACCAGCAAGCCAAGGCGCTGCAAGGGCTGTATGACGGCCGGAGCTTACCGATGGGTCTCGTGACCCAGGGCAAGAAGAAGCAGCAGACCATCTCCGTCTACGAGCCGTGGGCTGAGGTCGTACGGCGCATGTTCCGGCGCTACAAAGAATTGGGTAGCTTCGGCGCGCTCTGCCGTGAGATTGAGGCCATGCCCTATCTCTTCCCCGATCCGAGCGCCGATGATTTCCTGCGCTACACTTTCAAGATTCGTATGACCAAGGTGCCAGGAGGGTTCAAGCCGCAGGGGCCAGAGGCCATCAAATACATGCTCACCAACCCGGCCTACATGGGCGCTTGGGTGTATAACGACGCCATCGTGCTCCACGACAACCATCCGGCGATTGTCGACAAGGAGCTGTTCCTGGAGGTCTATACGTCCTTGACCGGCCGGAACCTCGACGGGGAGTACCTCAACGGTGAGCCGCCGCGGCGCTTGCGCGAGGCCGGTGCCCAGGCGCTGCTGAAGTACATCTTGCGCGACCCGAAGGGGCCGCTTTACGTCTCCAAGCTCGATCACCCGGAATACATCCGCCAAGAGCTGCCAGCGGAAACCGGCCGGGCGGGGCGCATCTACCGTGACATTACCTTCGGCATCCGCGCCCACCTGATTGACGAACCCGTACTCGAGCGCATCAAGGAGATAGCCCGTGGTGACGCGCATCTCAGGAGCCACATTCAGGCGAGCATCACCGCGCTCGAAGACGAACACGCCAACGCCCTGGTCTCCATTGAGGAACACCTCGCGCAGGTGCGCCGCGAGCAACAGAAAACGATCGCCTTCCTTCACGACCAGATTCTTGAGCTCACGCCCGCGGAGAAGGCCAAATACAACGCCATGCTGCTGGGGCTTCGGGAGCGCGAACGCGAGCTGCAGAAAGTGCAGGCGGAATCACTGCATACCTCGCTGCAGGCCGACATGGACGAGTTGGCGAATGTCTTGGCCGACATTCCGGCCAAGCTCGACAGCTGCAGCATGGCGCAGCAGCAGAAGCTCGCGCGGTTGATTATCGAGAGCGCCACCATCGAAGAGCTGAGTGTCCACTGGCTCAAGCTGACCATTGTCTGGCGCGGGCCATTGGCTGACCGGCCTGACGTCTGCCTGATCTGGCGACAGCGCGGCCGGCGCAGCGACCCCTGGACGCCAGAAGAAGAGGCGTACATCCGCGCCGATTATCCTCAGGCGGATAAGTGGACGATGCTGGAGGCGCTGCCGCGCCGTAGTTGGAACATGATCTACCAGCGGGCGCTCGGTTTAGGCGTCCACCGCGCTACCTACACCTCCGATGACATACCCCTCAACGTCTGTGTCGAAGATCTGCACGTTATCCCTGATCCTGACCTGGCGATGGAGGTGGTGTTAGAGGCGAGTAAGCGGCAGGCACGATCCGACAGGCGTGATCCAGAACGAGGTAGCAGTCGGACGCGGGCGTATGCGTTGTGGCTGTACTCAGCGGACACCACTGATGCGGCGCGGGAGGTAGCGCATCGAAACATGTATTCAGGAAGTTGGCCCAGCCCATCTCGGAGAGATTCCAGATCAGGTCGTCGGGGGTGAGGTCCAGCCAGTAGCGGCCCGTGACCGCGGTGTGGCCGATGGGATAGCTGGCGTGGGTGTGCAGCACCATCTTGGGGTAGCCGACGGTGCCGCTGGTGAAGTAGATCAGGCAAGGGTCCTCCGGTTGGGTGCGCGCGCCGTACCAGACGGGCGAGGCGGTATCCACGGCCGGGTGGTAGCCGATGCAGTTATCGGGACAGTCCGCGCCCGGCTCGTCTACGACGATGGCGTGCTTGATAGTTGGGCAGTGGTCGCGCACCTGGGCCAGCTTTGCGGCGCCGGCTGTGTCGGTGACGAGGGCCACGGGCTCGGCGATCTCGGCGCGGTACTGGATGTCTTTGGGCGTGAGCAGGGTGGTGCAGGGGATGCTGACGGCGCCGAGCTTCATCAGCCCCAGGTTCGTCTCCCACCACTCCGGCATGCGCGGCAGCATCACCAGCACGCGGTCGCCCTTCTGGACGCCGAGCTTCTCGAAGGCGTGGGCGACGCGGCTGCTCTGCTCGTCGAAGTGGACGAAGGTGTAACGCTCCTCGCGGCCGTCCGGCCCGATCCAGAGCATCGCTAGCTTCGAGGGGTCTTCGGCCCAGTGGCCGATGGTGGTGATGGCGAAGTTGTAGTCCGCTGGCACCTGCCAGGTGAAGTCGCGCCTGGCCTGCTCGTAGTCGGTCATGTTGTGCTGGGTCTCGCGCTCAGTTGTGCGCTCGCCGGTCTCGTCGGTCTCGTCGGTCGCCATTGCCGCCCTCGCTTTGCCCGTTGGCCCGCTGGCGGTGGTTCCATGCGCCGCCGCTGGTTGCGCTGTCATCACCTGCGCGCGCTTCGAGTATACGCCGTGCCCTGGATGGCCGCCACTCGCGCTATGGGCCGAGGCATGGGGCAGCGACGGGTGGCAATGTTGACCGCGCCAGTCACCATTGCCGTTTTTGCCGCTTTTCGGTTTTGCGCCAGAGACGCCATCCGTCCGAATGCCGAATTCAAGCGGATTTGCGGGCCGCATGAACTTGACGTTTGGTGTTATGGGCGGCAAAAACGGCAAGAAACGGCACGATCCGGCAATGAAGTGGCACGGTCGGCGGCAAAAACGGCAAGGTTTTGGATGCAGTGCGGCAGCATCCACGTTACCATATCCGCGGTTGAGCGTAGGTGCGGGTGGTCTGTTTGCCTCACGGTATGCGGTTGTTCAGGTGCCAGCGGCGCGGGGTGGCGCCGCGAGCATGGAACTAAAATACCATGTATGGGGCGGTGTGTCAAGCGAGTGGCGCGCGGCAAGCGGGTTCGCGATCAGGTGCGGGTCGCTTGTGGCACGGCTGTTGTCGGCGCCGCTTTCACCGGCTGCCGCACGGGCAGCTCGATCCAGAAGACGCTGCCGCTGCTGCCGCGACGCGCGCGTACGCCGATCCGGCCGTGATGCCGGCGCACGATCTCGCGCGCCACGTACAGCCCCAGGCCCGCCCCGGCGTTCTCGGCATTGCTGCCGGTGGTGTAGGCGTCGAAGATGCGGCGGCGCTCGCTGGCTGGCACGCCGCTGCCCGTGTCATGCACCTCGATCCGTGCCGTGTGCTCGTCCTTGCGTCCCAGCAGTAGCGCGACCTCGCCGCCTCTGCTAAACTTGAGCGCGTTCGAGAGCAGAATGCCGATCAGCTCCTCGATGCGCTTACGGTCGAACTCGCCGGTGATCTGCTCTGGCTCGGCCGCGAAGCGGATCGTGTGGCCCGTCGCCCCAGCCAGCGGCGCTTCCAGCACATGGCGCACCGCCGCGACCAGATCGATCTCCGTTGGGTTGACCTGGAAGCGCTTCTGGGCGAGGTGCGCCGCCGCGAGGAAAACGTCGAGCTGATTCGCCATGCGCTCGATCTGATAGAGCATCTTCGCCACCTCGGCGGACTCGTCTTCGCGCTCCGGCCGCTTGCGCAGGCGGCGCTGCATGAGCTGGGCCTGCCCACGCAGCACTGTCAGCGGCGTGCGCAGCTCGTGACTGGCGATGTCGAGGAAGTCAATACGGCGCCGCTCGACCTCGTCCCGCTCCGCCGCTCCGGCTCCTGTGTGCGCTTTCGCCATCGTGCCGTCCCTATTCTCTGTGGCTTCTGCGCGGCGCACCATCGGGCCGCGGCTGCGTGGCGGTAACTGATTGCGTGGCGGTAACTGATCGAGTATATCGGCGGCCACCCGCAGCGTCAAGAACGGCCGGCCGCCCGTCCACAATCTGGCATGCCGCACGCCGGCATGAGAGGGAGCGGTCCATGGACTATACAACCGATGTCGTGATCGTCGGCGCGGGCGCGGCGGGCCTCGCCACCGCCGCCTGCCTCGGCCGCCTGGGCGTTCGCTACGAGATTCTCGAAGCGGGCGATGCGCCCGCCGCCTCGTGGGCCGCCAGCTACGATGCGCTGCACCTGCATACGGTACGCCAGCTCTCCGGGCTGCCTTTTCGCGCGATGCCGCGCTCGTTCCCGCGCTACGCCGCGCGCGACCAACTCGTGGGCTACCTGCGCGGCTACGCCGAGCGCTTCAAGATTCTCGTGCGCAGCGGCCAGCGCGTCACACGCGCAGTTCCCGAGGGCGACGGCTGGCGTGTGGAGACCGGCGCCAACGTCTACCGCTGCCGCGCGCTGGTGGCCGCCTCGGGCATCTACGCCAACCCGTACAGCGCCGCCTACCCCGGCATGGAGTCGTTCCCCGGCCGCATCCTGCACTCGGCGGCGTATCGCAACGCTGAGCCGTTCGCGGGGCAGCGGGTGCTGGTGGTCGGCGCGGGCAACTCTGGCTCCGAGATCGCGCTCGACCTCGCCACGCGCGCGGCGAGCGTCGTCGTCGCCATCCGCCAGGGGGTGAACATCGTGCCGCGCGATCTGCTCGGCGTGCCGATCCAGCGTTGGGCACTGCTCATCCCGCGCCTGCCAGGGCCGATCCGGGCGGGGATCAGTGGGATGCTGCTGCGCCGCGCGGAGGTGCGGCTGCGCTCGGCGGGCATCCCGAAGTCGCCGGTGCCCGTGTTGCGGATGCAGGGCATCCCGATCATCGGCCTGGGCATCATCCAGGCGGTGCGCGCGGGACGCATCCGCATCGCCGGAGCCATCGTGCGCTTCGGCGCGGACGGCGTTCACTTCGTGGACGGCTCTGTGCAGCCGTTCGATGCGGTCATTCTCGCCACCGGCTTCCGTCCGGCGCTTGGCTACCTGGACGGCCTGGTGACGCTGGACGAGCGCGGCTTCCCCCGGCGCGATCACGTGCGCAGCCTGGATCAGCCGGGCCTGTTCTTCATGGGGTTCAACTACGGCATCGCCGGCACGCTCAACATCATTCGCGGCGACGCTCCCATCGCCGCGCGGCAGATCGCCGCGTATCTGCGCGCGTCCGCTCCCGCGGGCGCCGGCGCGTAGGATTGCCCGGAGTCCTCACTCCACAACCGCATTTCCCCACCCGCGGCCAAAGCGAGCCACATAGCGCCCCAATTCACAGCGATGGTGTTGAGGATGCTCTTTGCGGAACCTGTTTTGCGAGAGCCGCAAGGAATGAGGAGAGGATGGTGGTGGGCTACGCGGGCGAGGCCGTCATGCCGGCCGTCTCGACACACCGGCACCCCACGCGGCCGGTTGGCGGGAACGCGCCGCACGCCCACATCCAGACGGCAGGCACGGTTTGGAAGGGAGAGATGCATGGACAAGGTAACCTCGAAAGATGGCACGACCATCGGCTTCGAGCGGCTGGGAAGTGGGCCGCCGGTCGTGCTGGTCTGTGGCGGGTCGGTCGATCGCTCGTCGAACGCGCCGCTGGCGGCGCTCCTGGCGCAGCACTTCACGGTGTTCAACTATGACCGGCGTGGGCGGGGCGATAGCGGCGACACACCGCCGTACGCGGTCGAGCGCGAGATCGAGGACATTGACGCCGTGGTCGCCGCGGCCGGTGGGTCGGCATACCTCTATGGCTCGTCTTCGGGCGCGGCGCTCGCGCTGGAGGCGGCACGCGCGCTGCCTACGAAGATCACCAAGCTCGCGCTCTGGGAGCCGCCATACGTCCCGGAGGGCTTTCCGCGGCCGCCGGCGGACACAGCACGGACCTATACGGAGCTGGTCGCGGCGGGCAAGCGCGGCGACGCGGCCGAGTTCTTCATGGCGAAGGTGGTCGGCCTGCCGCCCGAGTTCGTGGCCCAGGCGCGCAGCTCGGCGTGGTGGCCGAACCAGGAGGCGCTGGCGCACACACTCGCCTACGACGCCACGATCATGGGCGACTACACGCTGCCGGCCGAGCGGGTTGCCGCCGTCACGATTCCCACGCTTGTGCTCGACGGTGGGGCAAGCTTCCCGTTCATGGGCGTCACGGCGCAGGCGCTGGCGGATCGCCTGCCGCATGGCCGGCGCCGCACGCTGGAGGGGCAGCGGCACGACGTGGACGCGGCGGTCCTCACGTCGGTGTTGGAGGAGTTCTTCAGCGCCTGAAGCGATTGTGAGGAGACCACCATGAGGAAGATCATTGTCACCATGTGGGTGACACTTGACGGCTTCATCGCCGGACCGAACGGAGAGATGGATTGGGTCGGGCAGTTCTACGACGACGCGATGGGCACCTATGAGAGCGAGCTGGTCAACTCGGCGGATACGCTGCTGTTGGGGCGAGTGACGTATCAGAGCTTTGCGGGCTCGTGGCCAAAGGTGCCTGACAACCCGGATGCCTCACCGGGCGAGGTCGAGTACGCGCGCAAGCTGAACGCAATGCGCAAGATCGTGTTTTCCAAGACGCTCGAAGGGGCGGAGTGGAACAACTCTCAGTTGGCGCGGGAGATCGTGCCAGAAGAGATCGAGCGCATGAAACAGGAGCATGGGCGAGACATGGTGATCTATGGGAGCGCCAGCCTGGTGCAAACCCTCACCAATCTTGGCTTGATTGATGAGTACCAGATCCTGGTGCATCCAGTGGTGTTGGGCGGCGGCAAGCCGCTTTTTCACGGGATCACGAACAGGAAGACGCTCACGCTGGTCAACAGCAAGACGCATCCGTCCGGGGTCGTGCTCCTTACGTATCAGCCTGAGCGGCCTGAGGCGAAGCAGGGAACCACGACAGGCGCTTAGCTCAGTCGCTCCGGCGCGAACGCCGCCAGCAGCACGCCCGGCGTCGCGGGTGCGCCCGCCGGCCAGAGACCACAGCTTGCCGCCAGCATGCCGAGTATCTGCGCGGGCGTCATGCCGCGTTCGCGGAGCGCCGCCAGCCCCAGCGAGGCGTCGCGCTTCGCCATGCGCGCGCCGCTGGCATCGAGCAGCAGCGGCACGTGGGCGTACTCGGCTGGGCGGGGGTAGCCCAGCGCGTCGTAGAGCGCGAGCTGCCGCGCCGTCGAGGTGAGCAGGTCGGCGCCGCGCACCACCTGGGTGACGCCCATCAGCGCGTCGTCTACCACGACGGCGAGCTGGTACGAGACGATGCCATCACTGCGCCGCACCACGAAATCGCCGGCCGTCTCCGCCACGTGCTCCGTCACGCGGCCGGCGACGCGATCCACGAAGGTGATCGGCGCATCGGGCGCGCGGAAGCGCAGGGCGGGACGCCGGCCCTGGGCCGCCCTGTTCATCTGCTCGGCAGCAGTCAAATCGCGGCAGGTGCCGGGATAGCGGCCCGGCTCGTCGCCGCCCTGGGGCGCGCTGGCGATGCGGGCCAGCTCGGCACGCGTGCAGTAGCAGGGGTAGAGCAGGCCACGAGCACGCAGCCGCGCCAGCGCCGCGTCGTAGAGCGTCTGCCGCGCGCTCTGTAGGTACGGCCCGTATGGCCCGCCGATGTCTGGCCCTTCGTCCCAGTCCAGCCCCAGCCAGCGCAGATCGGCGAGGATGCCGGCCGCCGCGCCGGGCCGCGCGCGCGGCAGATCGAGGTCTTCCATGCGCAACACGAAGCGCCCGCCCGCCTGCCGCGCCCACAGCCAGGCCAGCAGCGCCGTGCGCAGGTTGCCCGAATGCAGCGCGCCCGTCGGTGAGGGAGCGTAGCGGCCACGAGCCTGGTGCTCGTCCATTGGCATTTCTCCAGGCGTGGGGAGTCCTCACCCCCCGGCCTCCTCTCCCCGCGGGGCGAGAGGGAGTTCAGCGTGGCGAAAGGCTGTTGGCGTCAGGCAGCGTTGGGCAGCAGAGCGGCGACCAGGGGCAGCAGTGGCCCGGCGCGCACTCCTGGCCGGTGGCGTCGCCGGGAAGCGGTCCCCCGCCCAGCAGCGAGGCCACGATGCAGACCGGCAGCCCGACGACGCCGGGATGGCAGCCGGCGATGCGCGCGACTGGCGAGAAGCCGGGATGCAGGATGGAGTAGCCGCCGGCTTTATCCAGTGAGTCGCCCGTCGCTACATAGCCGGTGATCTCTTCGTCGCCGTAGTCGCGCATCAGCACGCGCGTCGCCGCCGTGCCGGAGATCAGTTGGTCGGCGTCGGGCCTGGCGAGCGCGACGCCGGTGGCGACGACATGCTCGCGCCCGCGCAGCGCCCGCAGCATGCGCTCGCCTTCCTCCAGGTCGCGCGGCTTGGCGAGCGAGACGCCATCCAGCAGCACGGTGGTGTCGGCGGCCAGCACCAGCCCGCGCTTGCCGGCGGCGAGCAGCGCCTGTTCGGCCGCCGCCGCCTTCTGGCGGGCGAGGTATTCGCCCAGGCGGTCCAGCGGTCCGGTGTATTCCTCGGTCAGCCGATCCTCGTCCACTGGGACGGGGAAGAGCTCGAAGGCGAAGCCGGTCTCGGTCAGCAGTTGGCGGCGGCGGGGCGAGGTGGATGCGAGATAGAGGATCGGGTCGCCGCTCATACGTCAGCCTCCAGTGTAGCGATATTCTCGATGTGCGCGGTCTGGGGGAACATATCCAGCGGCTGCACTTCCCTGAGATGGTAGGCCGCGCGCGTTTGACAGAGGTAGGCTAGGTCGCGCGCCAGCGTGTCGGGGTCGCACGAGACGTAGACCACGCGCGGCACGCGGCGCTCCGCTAGCGCATCCAGCACGGGACGCTGGCAGCCGGCGCGCGGCGGATCGATCACCAGCCCATCCAGCCGCTCGGCCATGCCCGGCAGCGCGTCTTCCACCTTGGCCTGGATGATGGCGACGTTGGGCGCGTCGCGCAGGTTCCAGCGCGCGTCGCGGATGGCGCTGGCCGACTCCTCGATGGCGATCACACGGCCGGCGTGGGGCGCGAGCAGGCGCGCGAAGGTGCCGACGCCGCAGTAGGCGTCCACCAGCGTCGTGTCTGGCGCGCCGGGCAGCCACGCCAGCACGAGTTCGGCCATGCGGTTGGCCTGGCGTGAGTTGGTCTGGAAGAAGGAGCTGGGGCGGATACGGAACAGCACGCCCAGCAGCTCCTCATCCATCGCCTCGTCGCACAAGGTGATGCCTTGCGCCGCGATCTCGGCGCGCAGTTCGTCATCGGGCGGCGGCACCATGAGCATTTCGCGCGTGGACGGGCTGTAGCGGACGAGCGCCTGGGGGCGTGGCAGCGTGCGCGCGGCCAGCAGCGGCAGCACGCGGTTGATGCCCTCTTCGGCGATGGGGCAGGCGGCCAGCGGCAGCACGCGATGGGTGCCGCGCTGTGTCAGCCCCGCGCGCCCGTCGCGGTCCACCGAGAAGCGCATGTGGTTGCGATAGCGCCAGGGGTCGTCGCAGCCGATGGCCGGCAGGACGGGCGCGGCGGCGAGATCGGCGGCGGCGAGCGCATGACGCACGCGCGCGGTCTTCCAGGCGAGCTGCGCCGGGTACGCCATGTGTTGGAGCTGGCAGCCGCCGCAGCGGCCGAAGACCGGGCAGGGTGGCGTCACGCGCTTCTCAGCGGCCTCGATCACGCCGGTCAGGTGAATGAGTGGGGCGGGTGGGTGCTTGGCACGCTTGCGGCCGGGACGCGGCAGGCTCCAGGTCACGACGACCTCGACCAGCTCGCCCGGCAGCGCACCGACAAATCGCACTTCGTCCAGCGTGTAGTCGCGGCCGCGCTCCGGCCCGTAGACGGCGGTGAAGTCCGCGGCGGTGGGACTGGAGAGCGTGGCGACGACGCGCCCGCGCGCCTCGCCATTCGGCTCCAACGCCTCGACACGCACGTGGTAGCGGCCAGCGACGGTGCGGCGCTCGCTATCTGGCGGCGCGTTGTGCTGAAGAGGTACGATGTCCGCCATATGCCTCGACATCCAGCAGATACACGGGATACAAACGGCACGAGTATAGCACAGGGCGCTGGCGGCTGGGTGGACGCGGATGGTACGATCGCAGCGCGTGTGAATACTCTCGCGCGCTCATAATACCGAGGGAATACCGCATGGCTGAGACGAATGTGACGCTGGCGATTCTGGCCGAGGGCTGGCACGCCTATCAGACGCAGCTGAGCCAGGCATTAGCCCCGCTCACCCCTGAGCAACTGGGGCTGTGCGCCGCGCCAAAGCTGCGCTCGATTGATGAGCTGGCATGTCACATCATCGGCGTGCGTGCGGGATGGTTCCACAACATCCTCGGCGAAGGCGATGACGCGTTCGGAGCCTATCACGAGTGGGATCAGCCCGACGCCCCAGTGCGCACGGCGAGTGAGCTGGTGGATGGTCTCGCGGCCACCTGGCAGGCCATGCAGGCGGCACTCGCGCGCTTCACGCCCGACGACTTCGCGCAAACGGTCACAGGCGAGCGGAAAGGCCGAACGTTCGCGTACCAGCGGGGGTGGGTGGTGTGGCACGTGATCGAGCATGATCTGCATCATGGCGGTGAGATCGGCTACTCACTGGGGATACATGGCCTCCAGGCGCCAGACCTGTAGTGCCTATGTGCCTATGTTGGCGGCTGACGGCGGCGCGACCGAAGGTGACGGGACTATGGTGGCAGGGGCGATGCTGAGCGCGGCGGGGCGGCGGGAGGCGCTGGATGAGATGGCGCGCGCGCCGCTGGACATGCTGGTGATCGGCGGCGGCATCACCGGGGCCGGCGTCGCGCTGGACGCGGCGGCGCGCGGCTATCGCGTCGGGCTGATTGAGCGCGGCGACTTCGCCGGCGGGACGAGCAGCCGCTCGACCAAGCTGGTCCACGGCGGCATCCGCTACCTGCCGGAGCTGGATGTGCCGCTGGTGCGCGAGGCGCTGTTGGAGCGCGGGCGGCTGCTGCGCAACGCGCCGCACCTCGTACATCCGCTGGCCTTCGTGCTGCCGCTCTACGCCAGCTCACGCCATCCCGTCGGCCTGCCCATCGCGCCGCCGGGCGGCATTGGCCTGGGGCTGATTCTGGACGCGGGGCTGACGCTGTACGATCTGCTGGCGGGCCGCGAGAATGTGGCGCGCCACCGACGCCTCTCTGCCGCCGAGACGGAGAAGCGCGCGCCCTGCCTCGTTCCTGACGGCCTCAAGACCGGCTTCGTCTACTACGACGCGCAGACCGACGACGCGCGGCTGACGCTGGCCGTGCTGCGCACGGCGGCCGTGCATGGCGCGCTGCTCGCCAACTACTGCGAGGCGACTGGCTTTCTGCGCGACGGCGGGCGCACGGTGGGCGTGGTGGCGTGCGATACGCTGGTGCATGGCGGCGAGGGGGCGGATGGGGCGGAAGGCGAGACGCGCACGTGGGAGATTCGCGCGCGGCACGTGGTCAACGCAGCGGGCGTCTGGTCCGAGCGGGTGGAGCGGTTGGCGGGGGAGACGCCGCAATTGCGTGTGCAGCCGAGCAAAGGGACGCATCTGGTCTTCGCGAAGGAGCTGTTCGGGCTGGGCGACGAGGCAATTGTGCTGCCTGAGACCGCGGATCGCCGCATCATCTTCATCGTGCCGTGGCTCTCACGCGCGCTGGTCGGCACCACCGACGACGCGACCGACAGCCTGCGCCCGCCCGTCGCCACCAGCGACGAGATTGATTACCTGCTCGCGCACCTGAACCGCTTTACGCGCCGGCCCGTCACGCGCGACGACATCCTGGCGACCTACGCCGGCTATCGCCCGTTGCTGAAGCTGCAGAAGGGGCGCACGCCGGCCCGCCTCTCACGCACACATGCCATCGTCGAGGGCGACGACGGGCTGCTGACG
>JAICVS010000125.1 GCA_025935195.1 Ktedonobacterales bacterium | reverse complement strand
CGCTCGGCCCGCAGCTCACGCACCGCCGTCTGCAAGTCGGCCGCCATCGCGTTGAAATCGCTTTGCAGCCGCGCCACCTCGTCCTCGCCCGTCACCGGCACGCGCACGGTATAGTCGCCCGCGCGCAGGGCCGCCGTCGCCTCGGCCAGCGACTGGATACGGTGCGTGATGCGCCGCGAGTACAGGAACGAGAACAACAGCGATGGCGGCAGCACGATCAGCGTCACGATCACCGTCAGCAGGAAGAAGAAAAAGAACACGGGCAGCAGCGCCACCGGGTTGCGCTGCTGGAAGATCGCGACCAGCACCAGAATGCCGCAGAGCAGCGCCGATCCCAGCACCACCACCATCAGGTGCGCGTGTGTGAGCGACCAGAGCAGCCGCCGCCGCCGCAGCCCGTTCCACAGCACCAGCAGCGTCGCCCCCAGCCGCGAGACCAGGAACGCCGCCGTGAACGCGACCATCCAGCCCGCGAAGAACCAGTCCCAGGGGAAGCGCGGCACATTGGACACCTCCGCCAGGTGTCGAAAGATCGTGAGCACCAGCAGCGCGGGCGCGACGGCGACCGCCGCACCCAGAGTTGTATAGAGCGCCATCCGCGCCGCCCACGGCAGGCGCGGCACGCGCAGGCGGAAGACGGCATACAGGATGCAGCACGGCCCGGCGAGAATGGTGAGCGTGCCGGCCAGCCGCACCGACGCCGGGACGTCCGCGCGAGCGGCCAGCGCCAGCGCCCACAAGAGCAGCGGCGCCTGCGCGAGCAGTGTCTCGCCGAACGTGCGCAGAGGCCCGGCGGCGAACCAGTGCGCGTTCCAGCGTTCGCGCCACGAGACAACGCCCGCGCCCGCTTCCCTGGATTCATCCGCCGTCCCGTCCGCTCGCGCGCCAGTGAGGCGCCGCAAGGAGCGTATGGAGTCGCGCAGGGCCGCGGGAATCGGGATGTCGCCGCGCATCTCGTGCCTCCTCAGTCTCCTCAGTCTCCGTGCTCGCGTCTCCGCTCATTTGCCCGTTTATTTCTCCGGGCGCAGGCGATAGCCGATGCCCCACACCGTCTCAATGGCATCGCCCAGCGGCCCCAGCTTCTTACGCAGCCGCAGGATGGTGTTATCCACCGAGCGGTCGCCGCCGATGTAGCTCTCGCGCCAGACTGTCTCCAAAAGGTAGGCGCGGCTGAAGGCGCGGCCGGGGCTGCGCAGGAAGAGCTGGAGCAGACCGAACTCGGTCGGCGTCAGGTCGAGCGGCTCGCCATCCAGCGTCGCCAGGTGCGCCGTCGCGTCCAGCCGCAATGGCCCCCGCGCCAGCGTCTCCGCCGCCTCGGCGCGATCCTCAGCCAGCGTCCGGCGGATCAGCTCGGAGCGCCGCAGCAGCGCCCGCACCCGCGCCACCAGCTCGCGCATGCTAAACGGCTTGGTCAGGTAATCGTCCGCGCCCAGCTCCAGCCCGACCACGCGGTCGGTCTCCTCGCCGCGCGCCGTCAGCATCAGCACGGGCGTCGGCGCGGACTGACGCAGCCGCCGCAACACCTCCAGCCCGTCCAGCTTCGGCAACATCCAATCGAGAATGACGGCGTCGGGCCGCTCGCGCGCGTGCAGCTCCAGCGCGGCCAGCCCGTCCGCGGCGACGAGCACATGGTGGCCAGAGGCCTCCAGCTCGCGCGCGATCACCTGCGCCAGGTCGCGCGCGTCCTCCACGAGCAGGATGGTCGCCATCGAGCCGCTCTCCTCCATCGCCTCCGCTGGTCCACAGGGCGTACTCACCGCGAGCATAAGCACGCGGACAGGATGCGCTCGCGTCCCCAGTATCGCCCCCATTATACGGCCTCACGCGACCGATCATCGCCGTTTCCCGGCCATCCCGCCCGGTTGCGACAGGGTTGCGACAGGTATACGACGCCCCAGCGATGCGTGCGCGAAGGTCGGGCGATGCGCTGGCCGAGCGACAGCCGCCCCTATGCGTCTCCCTCGATGCACGCGGCATCGAATACGACGAGAGAACAGGAGATCATGATCATGAGGCGCGGACAGGCACAACTCTTGCCGCGCCACCATCTGATACCGGCGCGGCCTGGAACGTTGAAGTTTCCTCATCCGCGCGGGCTGGGGATTACCCCCGGCATTCATGCCGAGGAGCCACCGAGGAGCCACCGAGGAGCCAACAAAGGGCAAGAACTCAGCCCCCATCGGTATGAGCCACATGAGCCAATCGTGCCACGATACGAACCAAGGAGAACCCAATGCCACACCATCACTCGCCGGCCAACCACGAACAAGATACAGTCTCCGTCGTGCGGGTGGAGCGCGCGATCAAGGGCGTGCGCTATCCCGTCTCGAAGGCCGAGCTGGTCGAATACGCCCGCCGGCGCAACGCGGACGAGGACGTGATCGGCCAGATCGAGATGCTGCCGGGCGACCGCTACGCCAGCGAGGCCGACGTGGCGACCGCTTTCAGCCGCTCGCAGACGGCCCACACCAACCCGCGCACGTCGTAGCGTCGCAATGTAGCGCCTCCATCTCCCCTCTCCATGCGCGGAGAGGGGGCCAGGGGTGAGGAACCTACTGGAATCGCGGCTCGCCCATCGCCGCGATGCAGGCGCCATCCGGCTTGACGGCCGGACTCTTCCAGAAGGCGAGCGCGATGGTGGTGGGGCAATCACTGGGGTTGAAGAGCAGCACGGCGTGGCCGGTGGCGGGGAAGAGGTAGTGGTAGCTATGGCTGAGCGTCTGCGCGGCGAGGTCGCCGTTGGCCGGCGGCGTGACGGGATCGTACTCGCCTTCGAGAATGAGCGCCGGGATGTCGCTCGCGACCGGCTGCCCCTCACTTGCCGGCGCGCGCCCCACGTTCCACGCCGTGCAGGCTGGAATCTCCCCTTCCAGGCTGATGCGCTGGCCGTCGCGAATCGCCGCCGGCAGTGTTTGTGCCGCCGCGTCCACCGCATCCGCCGTGGCGTACGACACATCCTCGGCGCACTCGACCGAGAAATACACCCCCCAGCTCACCGACGTATCGAAGACCAGGCCGCCGTAGAGCAGCGAGACGAGGTGATTGAAGTCGCCGCGATTGGCCTGATCGATCATCGCCGGCAGCAGCGGGATGAGCTGCGCCGCATAGAAGCCCTGGAACAGCAGGTTGACCAGATCGTCCCCCTTGAACACGACGGTGTAGGTCTTGTTCGTGTTCAGGTCAGTCGTCTTGAAGGTGACGGGCTGGCCGTTGAGCCGCGTCACCAGCGCGTAGAAAGTGGACTCCAGGCCGGGATACTTCGCGTTGCAGGCCGCATCCGCCGCGCAGCCGGCGAAGAGCGTGCCAAAGACGCGCCGCATATCCGCCGGGATGGACGTCAGCAGGTGCGACTGCGCTGGCACCGTCGAGTCCAGCACCACACTGCGAACACCGGCGGGATATGCCCGCATGATCTCCAGCGCCAGGCGCGTGCCATACGAGACGCCGTAGAGGTCCACCTGCTTGTAGCCCAGCGCGGCGATCAGGTCATGCACATCGCCGGCATCGCTGGCCGTGGTATAGGCGGCCAGGTTGACGCCGGCCCCAGTCAGCCGGTCATGGCAGGCGGCGAGCGCCTTGTTCTGCTCATCCACCGCCTGTTGCACGCTGATATTGCGGTCGGTGAGGAATTCGAGCCGCACGACCTCGTCGCACTGGAGCGAGGGGCGCGAGTAGCCGGTACCGCGCTGATCGATCAAGATCACGTCGTGGTTGCCGAACTGGTGCGCGAGATCGAGGGTGTGCCGCATGATCAGCGGGGCGAAGTCCTCGATCAACCGGCCGCCCGGCCCGCCCTGCAAGAAGATGATCGGGTCGGGGGCAGGGTTGGCGGCGGGTGTCTTGAAGATGGCGGCGGCCACCGAGATGCGCGCGCCCGTCGGGTTGGTGCGATCCTCCGGCACCAGCAGCGCGCCGCAGCGAACGTTGCCGCCGTCATGAAAGCCGGATTCGAGCGGGAACGGGCAGGTGCTCTGCTGGAACCGCGCCGCGCCCGGGGCTGTCGGCGTCGGCGTCGGGACGGCCACACTGCCCCGGCCGAGCGAGCACGCGGCAACGAACAGCGCAAGGACCGCCAGCACGGCGAGCATGGAACGGGTGGCGAGCGACAGCTTCCGGGCGCGCATGGCACGGCTCCTTCTGTACGAGTGCGAGACGCGGCGAGCGTAGCACACGAGCGGGCAGCGCGCAAGTTGGAAACGCCCTTACATGATTATGTCAATTTTCGCCCACGGGTTGCTGGTACGGACCTTGCAACATCAGCCGGAGCGTGTGTAGATGAGCGGCCGCGACAGCCGAAATCGGCAGGTCGCGACACGCCCCTGGCCGGCCTCGGCCGGCCGGTTTGGGATCGCGCACGGCAACCTGGGCGGCTATCTGGAAGGAGCGCGCCGGATGGTTATCACACAAGTACAGGCGTTTCTCGCCATCCTGGCGGCCGGCGGCGCGATCGGAGCGCGACGCGGCTGGCACCGCGAAGTGATCTCCAGCGCGGTCATCCTCAGCTCGTTGCTGTTCTTCGTGAACGGCGGCGATTCGCTGCTGGCCAACCTCTTCACCAATGGCGTGAGCGGTGGCCTGGCGGGCGGCGCGGCCGATCCGCCGGCATCCACCGCGGCCTGCACAATCGGGCTGCAATCGGCGATCACCAAGGTCGGCTTTCCGGTGATGGCGCTCATGGGCTATCGCACCGCCTATCGCTATGGCCCGCCGCCGACAATGACGCATCACCGCATCACCGGCATGATCCCAGGGCTGGTGAACGGTGCGGCAATTGCCTATTACATCAGCCACTACATCCTCCCCGGCACGCAAGTGTTGGTGAGCACGCCCAGCGGTTTCACCACCACGTCCTTCCTGCCGGAGGTGCTCGGTCTCGGACTGGTCGGGCTGCTGGGCATCCTGTTCATTGCCGGGCAGACGCGCGGCGCGAAGAAGTGATCGTGATGACCTACGGATGGCGTGGTGACAAACGCGATGACGCGACGCGAAGGCCCATGCGGCACGAAGCGCGCGGGCGCGAGATGAGGAGCCGAGGGTGAGCGGGGCAGGCGGGGCAGGCGGGGCAGGGGCGCAGCCTCCAGCGACGCCACAGCAAAACCCACAGCAAGGTCCACAACAGGGCAACTGGCGCGGGAACGGGCGCATCGTGCCCCGGCGGACACCGCTGGTGGCGCCGCCGCGCACGACGTTCCGCTTCAAGGGGCAAATGCCCAATGAGCGCGTGATCTGGGTCAAGCGCCAGTCGCGGCTGTACCTGGTGGCGTCGTTCGCGCCGTTGCTGCTGCTCGCGCTCGGCCTGTTCCTGCTGCGCCTGGTGGTGGACCGGCTCCCCGGCGGCAGCATCATCCTGCTGATCGGCGCGGGCGTGCTGGCGCTCTTCACCATCCGCTGGCTGTTCGCCGACTTCTGGAACTGGTTCTTCCTCTATTACATCCTCAGCGACCAGCGTGTGATCCGCTCCGCAGGCTACTTCAACCGGCAGACGGGCGAGATCCCGCTCAAGAGCGTCGCGCAGGTGCGGGTCGAGCGGCCCAACGTCTTCATGGTGCTGCTGCGCATCGGCAACGTGGTCGTGCGACCGGTCGGCACGGAGCTGACGCTCGCGGGGCTGGACCGGCCGCGCGACGTGGCCGACACCATCCTGGCGGTGCAGGAAAACCCGAAGTTCGGCCTGCCCCCCGAAGCGCGCAATGGTGAGCCGGTGCCGCGGGTTCAGAACCCGAAGCTGCGCAAGAGCCTGGAGGAATTGGCGCGGCCGAACGCGATGCCGGGCGTGCCGGAGACGCGGGTGAGTGCGCCGTTCGCGAGCTTCCTGCACCGCAAGATTCCCATCCACTTCATTGAGGGCGAGCAGGTGGTGCGGGTGGTGTACCGGCACTGGTGGGTGCTGGTGCGCAACGAGATTCCGGCGCTGATCATCCTGATCGTCGGCGTCGGGCTGGGGCTGCTCTTGCGCGCGGGCACGCCCAACGCGCAACTGCCGCTGTATCTGATCGCGGGCGGCATCGTGTTGGGGCTGGGCGTCGCCGTGCTGATCTATTTGAACTGGGCCGACGACGTGTTCGTGCTGACGACCCACCGCGTGATTGACATTGACCGGCTCGTCTTTCTGCTGGAAGAGTATAGCAACGATGCGCCCTATGCGCGCATCCAGAACGTGCGGGTGGAGCGCAACTTCTGGGGGCGCTTCCTGGGCTACGGCTCGATTGTGGTCGAGACCTCGGGCCGCAAGAATCCCGTGCGCATGGACAACATCCCCAGCGCGTTTCGCGTGATGGACACGATCTTCGCGCAGATCAACTTACAGCGCGAGCGCGACGCGGTGGCGGCGGTCAACAAGCAGAAGAAGGAGAACTACAAGTGGCTCGCCACAGTACTCTCCGATCTGGTGGTGGCCGTACCGGACCTGCGCGGGCTGTCGCTGTTGGAGGCGGCGGGGCAGGCGCGCAAGGTCGGGCTGAAGCTGGTGGTGGAGGCGGAGCGTGTGGCGCGCGGCGTCGCCTCGGGAACGGTGTTGGAGCAGACGCCGGAGCCGGGCACAAGCGCGGTGGCGGACGGTGAGGTGCGCGTGGTGCTGGCGGGGCAAGGCGTACCGGTGGCGGCGCCGTGAGCGAGCGGGCGGCTGTGGATGATACGACGGCCCGCTCGTTCGCCCGATCGCTAGCGGTTGGAGCGGAAGACGCCGCGCAGCCAGCCGGAGAAGCCGCCTGAGCCTGTGGATTGCTCCGGTTGAGCCGGTGATGCGGATGCGGATGAGGCGGTAGCAGTGGATGCGGCTGGTGGGGCAGGCGTCTGAGGCGCAGAGGGCGATGTAGCCGCCTGGTCGGTGTTCGTGGTGGGCGCTGCGCCAGCGTCGTTGGTGGGCGCGGGCGCGCGGAAGTATGCGAGGAGGTTGTCGCGCGTGCGCGCCTGTACCTCGGCGCTCTGGTCGATCTGCTCCATCGCGCGGGCGAAGGGGCCGGCGAACTCGCCGTGCAGATTGGCTTCCCAGAAGGCGGCGACGTCCGCGCGCAGGGATGCGGGGAGGTTGCCGGTGAACTGGACGACGAAAGGGGCGACGAAGGGCGCGCGCTCCTGGATGCGCGGCCAGTAGCCTTTCAGGAACTCCCAGGCGGGTGTCTGGGTGGGCGGCTCGGCCAGCATGGTGGCGACGATGCCCGCCAGCGATTGGAAGGGGAAGAAGTCCTCTGTCACCAGTGTAAAGGTGCGGGCGACCAGATCGGGCTGCTGGAAGCGCGCGAACACGACGGCGTAGCGCTCCACCTGATCGGGGGTGAACTCACCGGCCTTGCGCTGTTCGTAGACGCCGCGATAGCTATCATAGGTGGCGGCGTCACCGAACTGGGCGGCGGCGCCGACGACGACAGGCGCCAGGTTCGGGTCCATGGCGGTGGGGTCGGCGGCCTCACGCGCCTGCCAGGTACGCGCCTGTTCGATGGCAGTGGGGTCGTGGGCGAAGCGGGTCATGGCGCTGACGACGTAGGCGCGGAGCTGCGCGCGCTCGGATGGCTCGCCGGCCTGGCCCGCGAAGCCGAGCGCCGCCAGCTTCGCGGCGAAGTGGCGGGCCACCCAGGCGCGGAAGCCGGCCGTCGCCTGCTCGTCGCCGTCCAGCTCCAGCAGGTTTTCGACGCGATGCAGGTGGTCGCCGACGATCTGGCCGATCAACGTCTGGTCGTCGCCGCGCGTGAGCGCGCCGAGGACATCCAGATAGGCGGCGATGGATTGGCTGCCGTTGGCGACGAGCGCCCACTGATCGCGCAGCAGTCCCTTCTGCTCGGCGGCGCTCAGGCGATCCAGCTGCGCCAGTAGGCGTTGGAGCAGGGATGGGTCGAGCTGCTGGCGGTAGAAGCCGACCTCGCCGGCATTGGCGTAGCACCAGCGCAGATCGCCGCTGACGACAAGCGGGATGGATGCTGCGCGCTCGGCGAGCAGGTGGCGGACCTCGTGGATGCCGGCGCCGTCCTCATAGCGGATGGCGAGCGGCACCTGCCAGAGCTGGTCGCTCGGCGCGGCGTGCGCGGCGGAGAAGAAGCGGCGCTGCTCCACGCGCAGGTGTGTCTGGGCGCCGGCGCCTTCGAGGGTGACGGAGATGAGCGGGTGGCCGGGCTGCATCACCCAACTTTCCATCATGCGGCCGACGGGCTGATCGGCGGCGCGCTGGAGGTGGTTCCAGAGGTCGGCCCCGGCGGCATTGCCTTCGGCGAACTCGCGCATGTAGGTGCGCAGGCCGGCGCGGAAGGCGTCGTCGCCGAGGAAGTCATGCACCATGCGCAGGACGGCGCCGCCCTTCTGGTAGGTGATGTCGTCGAAGTTCTCGGAGATGGCGCTGGGGGTCTCGACGGGGTTGTAGATGGGGTGGGTGCCGGCGAGGCCGTCGGTTTCGAGCGCGCGGTCGAAGCCGCCCTGCACCTCGTCCCAGACGCGGTAGTCGGGGGAGAGGGCGTCCACGGCGTGGTAGGACATCCAACTGGCGAAGGCTTCGTTGAGCCAGAGGTCGTCCCACCACTTCATGGTGACGAGATCGCCGAACCACATGTGGGCGAACTCGTGGGCGATGACCTCGGCGACGAGCAGCTCCTGGCGGCGTGAGACGGACCGCGGGTCCAGCAGCAGCACCACCTGCTGCGAAACGATCAGCCCGGCGTTCTCCATGGCACCGGCGCCGAAGGCGGGCACGCCGACCTGATCCAGCTTGTCGAAATGGTAGGGGACGGCGAAGTAATCTTCATAGAAGGGCAGGAGGCGCGCGGTGTAGTCCAGGGCGAACTGGCCGAGCTGCTCCTTGCCCTTGAGCGCCCAGATGCGCAGGGGGACGCCGTTGACGACGCGCTCGGGCGAGCTGGCGAGGTTGCCGATGGTGAGCGCGATGAGGTAGGTGGACATCGGCTTGGTGGTGGCGAACGTCCAGGTCTTGCTGGCGCCGTCGGCGGACGGCTCGGCCGTGACCAGCGGGCCATTGGTGAGGACGGTGGCATCGGGGGCGGTGGTGACGTGCCAGGTGAAGCGGGCCTTGAAGAGCGGCTCGTCGAAGCAGGGGATGATGGCGCGGGCGCCGGTGGCCTCGCATTGGGTGCAGAGCAGCTCGTCGGCGCCGTCCTTGGAGCGGAACAGGCCCTCCAGCCCGTCGCTGACCTTGCCGGTGAAGGTGAGGTCGAGCGTGGCAGGCCCGGTGGGCAGCGTCTCCGGGAAGCGGATGACGGCGATCTCGCGGTCGGCGTCCGCTGTGACGGCGCCGGTCAGATCACGGCCGCCTGTTGTGAGCCGTGCGGCGGTGAGATCGAGCGTGCGGGCGTGCGGCTCGATGGTATTGGTAGGGGCGGTGAGATCGAGCGTGATAACGACGCGGCCGTGGAACTCGTCGCCGTCGGGGCGGACGTCGAGGGTGATGTCGTAGTGGCGTGGCAGCACGCTGGTGGGGAGCCGATACGCTTTCGGGTTCATCCGTTCTCCTCGCTAGTTGTAGCGCATGGGCGCGGCATCGTGGACGAGTATGAGAGGGCCTGTCGCGCGGGCGCGGATAAGCGTACCACGCCGGGCCGTCCGCCAGGGATGGCGCTGCCGGCGGTTGCCCGCGGGTAGGACGCGCGGCGGCGCGTATCCTTTACGGACGGCCCGGCGATGCGCCACCTGTGAGCGCGGCAATGTTGACCTGCGTGGTGAACATTGCCGTTTTTGCCGCTTTTCAATGTCGTGTTGAGGGGGTTCTGCTCTCCATCCCTGAATTCAAGCCGATTTGCCGGACTTGCCGGCTGTGTGAGCGCGGCAAAAACGGCAAGGGTCGCGGCAAAAACGGCAAGGGTCGCGGCAAGGTGGGTGGCAACATCCATCCCGATTCTTCTCCCGATTCTTCATGCCGCGGTACGCGGTTGTTCCGGTGTACCCGCCCGGCGAGTGACAGGAACTTGTGTTCTTGTGACAAGTGTACCATTGGTGGATGGACGGTTCAAGTGCAGTTGTACCGGCATCCTTCGCGTTACAAGCGGTGACGCTCACCGCTTGTCAGGCGGGCCAAGCGGCGGGTAGCATGTGCAGCGCTGGCGCTGCGTACCCGTATGCCGGAAGATGGGAGCTGGCCCCGCAAATATCAGTGGCACATCCGGCAAAGTGATGAGTCATGAGGAAATCTGAAAGGAAGATGGCATGCCCATTCGCGCGATTGTGTTTGATATCGGTGGGGTGCTGGAAGTCACACCCGGAGGCGTGGAGCCGACGACCGCTTTGCCGACGATGATCGCGCGCTGGGATGCTCGCCTCTATACGCGGCCGGGGGAGTTGGAGAAACGGCTCCGTCAGTTGGATGAACGGCTCAAAAGCATGGGCAAGGACGGCGCGCTTGGCACGTGCTCGGAGGAGGAGTGGGTGGCGGAGCTGCGGTTCGTCACGGGGATGGACGCGGCACAGGCTGACGCCTTCATGCGCGACTTCTGGGACGTGTATCTTGGCGCGCTGAACGTCGAGCTTGCGACTTACTTCGCCGGCCTGCGCCCGCGCTATCGTACCGCCATTCTCAGCAACAGCTTTGCCGGCGCCAGGGAAAAGGAGCAGGAGCAGTACGGGTTTGGCGAGATGTGTGACCTGATCGTCTACTCGCATGAGGAGGGGATGCAGAAGCCGGAACAGCGCATCTACGAGCTGACGTGCGAGCGGTTGGGCGTGCGGCCGGAGGAGGTCGTCTTTCTGGATGACGCGGAGGTCTGTGTGGCGGGCGCGCGTGCGCTTGGCATGCACGCCGTCCTCCTCCGGGACACGGCACAGGCCATTGCTGAGATCGATGCTTGTTTGCGGGCCCATGCCTTGTAGGTGCTCGCGCGGCGGGGGCGGGGCGGCCTACCAGCAAGGCGCGGCTTCAGCCGAGTCGCTCCAGGAGCACGACGGGGATCTGCCGCGTGGTCTTCTTAGGATACTCGGCGAAGCCGGGCATCAGCTCGGCGTGGCGCGCGTACAGCCGCTCGCGCTCCGGTCCTTCCGCGACGCTGGCACGGGCCTGGAAACGCTCGGCGCCTAGCTCGACGGTGACAACGGGGTTGGCGAGCAGATTGAAGTACCAGTCGGGGTTGGTGGGCGCTCCGCCCTTGGAAGCGGCGATGACAAAGCGGTCGCCGTCGGTCGAGTATGCCACCGGGGTCGTGCGGGGCAGGCTGCTTTTGCGACCGGTCGTCGTGAGCAGCAGCAACCGATTCGGCCCGGAGACTTTGCCGCCGTTGGCGCGAAACGTCTCGATGACGGTCTGATTGTAGTTGTGCGGTCCGCTCATGGTCTCTCCTGATCGCTCCTGATCGCTCTTGTACTTGTTCCTGGTCTGATTGTTCCTGGTCGCGCCGGGTGCGATGATGCGCCGGCTACTCTACGCTTCCCAATAGATAGTATCGCATGACGCGCCAATTGTGCGCGCTGGGCATCCTGCTCTTTCGGCCAGTGTTCGGCCAGTGTTCGGCCAGGGCCTATCTGACGAATCGGATGGGATGTGCTACGCCGGTTCTGGAGCGGTCTGGAACGAAACGAGGGGAGCAGAATGGTTGGACGCGGCGAATTGACAGAGGAGGCGTGGAGCGTCATCGCGCCATTGCTGCCAGCACGTGATGCGCGCGGCGGCGATTCCCCACGATGGCCTGCCAGATAGCGCTAGGCCCACACCGCTCGTACCCGGTCCGCTACGCCAGCCGCCTGCCTCCGCCCGGCCTGGGCCGACGCCGCTCGATGGGCGGGATCGAGGACGTTGGAGCCAATTGCCGCACGCGCCGCGCGCTCGGGGCTTACGATCACTGAGCGCACGCCCGCGCCCAGCGTCGCCGCCTGAGCGGCCGGCCGGTTGGCGCGCCGCGGGGCCGCCGTCAAGGGCGCGATGACCACCACCCGCTCGTACCCCTTCGCCAGGTCCACGTTGGCGACGGAACGCATGCCACCATCAATGTAGCGTTGGCCTTTGATGGTGATGGGCGGCCAGACCAGCGGCACGGCGCAGCTCGCCGCGACCGCGTCAACCAGCGACACCCCGCTGTCGCGGTCGAAGACGACGGCCGCGCCTGTCTCCGCGTTCACCGCCGTGATGAGCAAACGCTGCCGCGGCCAGTCGGGAGTGGGCAGCCTGCTCGCGATCACGGCGCGGCGCTGGGCCTCAGGTACGGTCTTGGCGCGCAGCGCGGCGCGGCCGAGCCTGGCGCGCGCGCGCTGCGAGTCGCCGGGCCAGGCCATCGCCAGCACAAACCGCACGAGAGTGGCAGGGTTCATACGCGCGGCGATCTCTCCGGACGCTGGGGCAACCTGAGCGGCGAAAAGCTGGTCGAGCGAAAGCCCACTGGTCAGTTGCGCGGCGACGACGGATCCGGCGGATGTCCCGACAAAGAGGTCGGCCATCGCCAGCTCGATGCCTGCCTCGGCGAGACCCAGCAGCAGCCCGGTTTCCCAGGCGACGCCCGTGACCCCACCGCCGCCGAGCACCAGCGCCCGTCCACCGCCTGAAACTCCCGATGCCACGCGACACCTTCCTCTTCTCTCTGGCCGCTCGTGCTGGCCGCTCGCGCTGGCCGCTCGCGCCGTCCCGATGCCGTCAATCTCCACAATCATGCTGCCGCCGGAGCCATGCCGCCAAGCGGGCGCACTGACGCGAAGCAGCATCGTCGCTGCTTGCCATGCAGCATAGCATACCTCGTTGTCTGGAGCCCTGACCATCGCATGCGCTATGACCGTCGCACGTTGAGGCCGCTACGCGCAGCCGGATGGGCCATGTCGTTGCCCCACACGTCGGTGTAGGCCGTCGGCCACAGCCCAAAGCCGGCGTGCGCGTCCGTCGCCGCGCCGTATCCAGTCGTAGACGGCTGCCCCAGCGCGTTGGTGACGCTGGTCGGCAGCGTCTGAAAGGTGGCGTCGTAGGTGGTGCAGGCGCTCCACGTCCCCGTGGCGCTCGGCGTTGTGCAGCCCAGGTGGGCGGTGTTGCCCGTCGTCCCCTCCGCGTCCTTAGTCGTCGTCGGGTTGCCGTAGCTGTCCTCGCTCAGCGTCGTGCTGATCGGCCCCGTCGGCGTCGTCGTCGCGATGGGATTGCTCGCCGTCCCCGCCCCGCAGCCGCTCGCGTAGGTCGTCTGTGTGGTGGGCAATGCGTGGCCCAGGCTGGCGCTGTTACCAAACGTGAGCGCCGCGCCACTGTAGGCGGTGCTGGCGCAAGCATAGCGGTTCCCGCTCACATCCTCGGTGTCGCTGAACGCCACCCGATCGATCACGTACGCGCCGCTCGACCCGCTCACGCTGG
>JAICVS010000011.1 GCA_025935195.1 Ktedonobacterales bacterium | reverse complement strand
CGTGACGCCCCACGTTTCCTATCCCTATCTTACATCGAAAGCACCAGATGTGCGGAAGTGTCAAACTGCTGAAAAGTCCTGGGCAGACGCCGAGCGAAGCCCGAATATTCCCGCATTTCGCCGCCCGCCAGATTGTGGATCTGGAGGTCGCGGGTTCAAGCCCCGTCGGTCACCCCCACTCCCACCAGATGCCCCGCAGCCCCATGACATCCGGCTTTAGGGGCATCGCGTCGTTTCGGGTATGGCGTATGCCGCGCGCGATGGCTCGTGGGTCGTTCCCGCTCACGACTCGCGCGATGGGAACGCGATCGCGGGCGGGCGGCGATCGGACGATCTGTCACCTCGTGCCGTTCCTCACTCATCCACAAGCAAGTTAAACCGGCTGTACTGGATCTTCTCGCCTCGATGCATGCGCAACTGCAAATTCAGGCATTGATCAATGTCGCGCTCGACATCTGCTGCTTCCTCCGCAGACAAGATTGTTATCTTGGCATCTTTTGTAATTCCGAGATCGTGTAACGATGTGCCGATCGCCAAGCCGCTGCCCTTGGTAATGATGAAGCGGTCATGTATCGGTGAATCACCACGAGGCTTACGCCCTGCTACGACAATCTCTGTGTCAGGCGGTTCTTGCTCGGATATCCTAAGCTTCCAATGGAGATTGTAGCTATCTTCCCAAGGAGTCTGCACCCCATTGTCCTGTTGTGCCTTCCTGCTGGTTAATATCTGCACACGGCAACCAGGGACAAATTCAGCAAGAATACGAACCCAATTTAGTTCTTCGAGACCAAAATAAGGATCTGCGATCTTTGCATATTCATGCACATTCTCTTCAAACCAGGCGCGTATGAAGCGGATGGCGCCATCGCGGTCGCCAGCACGAATCAGGCCCGTTGCCGTAGTAGGGGAGCCGAGAGAGTAGTTCTGGGCTCGCCTAGCACGATTAGCCGCATGAGTGCCGAGTTCAAGAGCAAGATTCGCTGCGATCACTGCACTGTCGAACAAGGGAGCCAGCCGAGCACGAGCTTCAGTGTCTGTGGCAAACCTGTATGCCGCATGCTCAATGGCCCATGCCATCAACGAATAGGACCTCATGAGCGGCATACGCGCCGCAAAGTCAATGACGTTACGTATGTGTTCAAGCCGGATCCAATCCCGCGGCTTAGCATTTATTCTGTCCAAGCTTATCTGTGCAGCCTCTGATATCAACTCTTGCTGCCGCCGGGACAGGTTAGACCCATCTGCAGCGAGACTTGCGCGCTGCGGTTCAGCAACATGCTTGCTTAGCTGATTGAGTTGGAGCCGCTCTTTGAGCCTCGCTGGATCATCGTTAGTCTGTGATGCCAAAGTCTGTGCAAGACCCTCGTCAAATTGATAGGCTACATCGATGATTCGGCGCTGCTGGTCACGATAGTTCCTGCCCTTTACGCCCGCAGCCTCCGTCATTGCTAAGGTAAGATATTGCTTGGCGAGTGAAATATATCGCTCGGCGAAATCTGAACCGACTATCTGTTCTGCAAGCGTGATATACCGATCAACTCGTTCTAAACGGGTCGGCAGGGCAGCCACAATGCTCGCAGCCTCTGTTAACGTGTCTTGGCGAATTGTGCCCTCAGACGGCATCGTGAGCGCGATATTCGACAAGACATAGGCGCGATCTGATGCATTCGGTATGAGATGAGCCTGATGAACCAAATCTACCCATACATTTCGGTCGCTATGTCGGGCGGCATCGACATGAAGTAGTTGTGCCTCCGAGATCAGTTTGTAGCCCTCATGCCGGATGTTGTTTAGGTCGGGTAGCTTACCGATTAGAGTCCACAATCGATCAATAACGGTGCGTTGCTGCTCTTTGTTGTGTCGCCCAGTCCTCTTGCCAGCTAAGATGGCAGAACAAATCTCGGAGATAATCCAGTAGACAGTATGATCATGACGCATTTCATTTGCCAGATCGCAGAGATCGATCAGTTCCTCGTAAGATACGTCATAGTCTTCCCGAAAACGTGCGTATCCTTGATCACCGGGTGGAACCTTATGCAACACAAAGTAGGCGATCTCGGCGAAAATATCATCCCGCTCTGCCACTGGTATTTGCTCGATGCGTTCCTTCGCGGTTTGCGCATGATGCCTCCAGAGCGCAGGTGCTGCCGCGCGAAGCACACTGTGACGGTAAGTCGCTCCTCCTTGCACGTCCTCCAAGATCGGTTTGATACGTTCAGCTACGATACGATTGGCCAGATCATCGCGTTTCCTGCTATAGCACAACATGGCAACGAGAGCCCATGAAGTAGCTCGTTGACCGCTAGAAGGAACAGCGTCAATCAGCGCCGCCAGGCGTAGCAGCTCTGTCTGCGATTCGATTCGTCCGGGCACTAGACCTGCAAACGCTCGAATCGCTAGCAACAGACATATACCGAACACATGGGCGGCATTCCAGGATCCAATAGGCATCTCTTCCCGGCATGCCTCGACCAAGGCGAGGTACTTCTTAGCCGCCTGCTCGTTGATATTGGCTAAAGCTCTTGCCTGTTGAAAGCCAGTCTCAACTCGATCCCATCCGACATCAATTTGCTGCCAAGCGACCTGCATTTTTTTTAGCAGGGCATCGGCCCAGCTTTGATACCTCGCAGCTGTATTCTCGTCGCGTATGCTATTTCTAAGAGCGATGTACGCAAAGCGCAACGCTCGACACCTCTCCTCGGAATCGGCTATGTTTTTGCATTGCTCAAGGAAGGGCACAAAGTCCGGCAAAGCAAAATCCGCGCTTTCGGAAGCATCTGCAACTCGTTCGAGGATGATGGATAGTGCCTTGTCGGACGTATCTTGGTCTGTTAGCGCTTTCAATGCACCCTGTAAGAAGCGACTGTCCTCTGCCGAATGCGCGTTGCTCGACACAAGTGCGATCAGATCAAGTACGGCTTGGTTGCGTCGCATTTCTGTGTTTAGCAACTCTGCAACCTTCAAAGCCATGTCGCGTGCTCCCGGTGCCAGAGCGCGAATTATGCCTCGCGTGACCCTATAGTGATCAGCGGTAACGTCGAACAAGCGTGACAGCCTTTGCGAGAATTCGTCTTGCACCAACTCACAATCTCTCGCGCTGAGCAGCTTCTCGCCCACCTCACGATTGTAACTGTCGAGCGCAAAGTCAACGAGCCATGCGGTGCATTCTGTTTGGACTGCCAAATCCTCTACATTCTCGACTTTTGCATACACTTCAAAGAATCGGCTGTACGATGCCCCGGCGTCATAGCGCGATTCGGCTTTCCCCAATTTCAGCTGTAATCGGATGTAATCTTGCGTAGGACCTTGTTGCTCAATTATATCGCGCTGGCTATCGAACTGCCCGACAAGCCGTCTCACAATGCTCTCACTTGCGACGTATGGAATGGGCTCTGCCAGATCTCTGTACACTCCTGCATTCGGGGAAAAGTCTGAGGATGCGATGATACGCTTAAGCGCAAAGTCGATTACCTCCCAGGCGTCGGACCGCTCTCGATTGATCGATGCCCATCTACGCAAAATGAAGATTTGGTCTCGTGTTGAGCTGAGACCGCTTACGCGAGCTATTGCCTCAGTTGCAGAGTCATCATTGAGCAGTACTGTTACAGCCTCGGCAAAACCCCTTGTCCTCGGATTGCGGATTCTGGCCGTGACCCGCTTGACTGTGTCAACATGCTCGGACGACGTTCCAAGTACTTCAGTGGCTACTACTGATCTGAGGGATAGTGCCGCAAGCGCAGTATCTAGCCCTCGCTCGCCGGATACTGGGGGAACAGCACCCTCCACTATTCGAATTGCTTGATCTGGATGAGAGTATATCAAGTCCTGCGCAATGTGGAGTGCCCGATCTCCAAGACTTGCGATGTCAATCTCATCCGCAAGCTGACTAAGCTGATCAAGTAGTTCTTGAGGTGGCTCCTCATTGAGCAAGTAATAGCCCTTTGCTACAATTGCCAGTAAGTGCAGCCGATCCTCTTTCAAGATCGCGGCTTGCGCGAGTGCCATTGCCCCGTTGTTGTCATGAAGAGCCATCCTGGTCTCGATCTCGGCCCGCGCAACGCTAGATACTTCAAGTTGTTGAAACAGCGTCTTATTGAGTGATAGCCGTACGATCTCTGAATCTCGATGCAACTGACGAGCACTCTTAAGCCCGAGTTCTGCGGTCTTGATTGCAGGCCTAAGAGATTGGTTACGCTCCACAAGTTGTACAAAGTGCTGTGGCGAGAGGTATTGAAATAGCCTGTCGAACTGTCGATCCTGCGCGAGATATGCTGGCAATTGGGTTAGGGCAGCATCGCTTTCGGGAATCCTCGATAGCCGCGCAATAACGAGAGCATTGACACGGCCTTTCCATGTGCTCAGCTTTCGCGCAGCAAATTCCTTAAAAGACCGGGATACGAACGTCACCTCGCCATCCGGTCTGAGGTTGACAAATCGCGCTCCACTCAGTGCGACGATAATGTCGTCTGTCGGGCAGCCATGCAACTCGGCCAAGCTGGTTACTGTCTGCTGAGAAAGGTCATGAGCAAGAACCGCTAGGACACTCATAAGCAGCTCGCTTGAGTTGTGCATAGCTGCATGCCACTCGAACTCCAATAACTTCGAGATCTCGGTTGGCATCTCATCCAATAATATTTGGATGTTTGTTCCGGTGGCGAGAGTACGTATAACGCTCGCCAAACGGCCGGGAAGCCCCTGGCAGATGTGGCGCAGTTCCTCGGCCTGCTCTGTTGTAACGCTGATTCCTGCGCTATCGAAGTATTTCAGCGTCTCTTCCAGGCTAAATCTTGTGACATGGTAGGAACGACATGTCATAGTGCGCTGAACAGCCTGCGGGAGCTTCTCCAGCATCCCAGCGACGAGGAACTTGTAGCCGGGAATACCCAGTGGCAATAGGTCCAGAATGACCTCGCGAAGTTGGTCTTCACCATCTGGTATTTCATCAAGCCCATCGACGACCACATAATATGACTGTGACTCTCGCCGGGCCTTGCCCTGCAAGTAGGTTATCTGGATACGGCGCTTACTCTCATCAACTTCGTCTTGCGGATCAAGTTCTCTCCCATGTACTAACCATTCAAGCTGATTATTCAGGTCGAATTGTAGGTACCATGGATCGTAAGCTAGGCGGCTCGTAGATCGCGCGAAGATGGCAATTGTTCTCAAATTGTGACGAAGAGCGAACTCTGCTAGCAGTGTCGTCTTTCCGACACCTTCTTCGCCCTCTATGGCCACAAACTGCGCACCGCTTTTGAAAATGTCTTCGATTGTTTCGAGTACATTTGTTCTCTCAACGCATGGAGTGGGCAACTGGGGAAAGCTGCGGCATACTCCGCTAACATCCATTACCTGGCTTGGCAACGACTCCATACAGTTCCTCTCTCTTGATTACAATTGCTCCGGTACGAACAATTGATGATACGACTGGAACAACGCTCGCGGCGTGACAGAATCATATGGGTTTTCCCACTGCAGTACAAGAGGGTAGTACGTATTTGACGTGCATATGGGTCATAGTCGTTTGTAACTGCACAGGACAGGCGTCGTCCTATAGGTCATGTGATGGGATTTCAAGACACATGAGCGATTCGGTCTCTCCCGCCACATCTCGCGGCGCCGTCTCGTGCGCAAGGAAAGACGTCGCCGGGGAATCCAAACCACAGCGGCGGTGCCGAGCGTATCCTAGCAGCAGCGTAAACAGAGAGACCATTTCACGCATTGACCTGTATGGGGAAAATGTGAGCTCGCGGCCATCCGTCATATGCTGGGCCTCCCCTGTGCGCCGATAGCGGGCGGACACATCCCAGTGCGCTGGAGGACGCGCCGCGACCCTTCTGAACGACAGCAACCACCCTGGACACGGCATTGACCGGCTGCCGAGTCTCCGATACAATGCGCTCCGAGACTCAGCATGCGACCGTGGACGAGAGAGAGATTGGCAGGGGGCATCGTATGGATTCCAATACGCTGCAGTTGGTCGGTGCGGGCGCTTTGATCGCGGTTCTTGGAATCGCCACCTTGATCCTCCTCTGGATTGGCAGAGGCCAGACCCGGCGGCTGCTCGCCGGCGATGTCAATCCCTTGCCGCAGGTAGCGTTGCGCGGCATTTCACCCGCCGAGCTGGCGGAACACAAGGCGTTCGTGGAGATGCAAGTCGCCGACCTCGACCAGGTCCGTTGGGGGAGCGAGGCGAGCGCCGACCGCCGGCAAGCGGAGCAGACCTATCAAGCCGCCCTCGATGCGCTTACGGAAGCTGAGGGCGATTACCGCAAGCTCCCCCCGATAGTGGACATGCTGGTTGACTTGCCGCGGGATCTCGCGCTCAGCGGCGCCGCCGCGGTTGTGCTGCGTCTCGCGTACCTCCAGGGAGGCATGCACGTCCCGCAGGGCGTGCGCGCCGCGCTCGCCTATACCTCCGCCGCCATCAAAGCCTATCCCGTGTCGGTAGACGCCTGGATCATGCGTCTACGCGTCGCAACCAGCGTGGACGACAGCAGGTATCGCGTCATCGCCAACGATGCCATGCGGAAGATACAGGGGCTGAACCCCAATCATCCGCGCTTCCCCGATGTCGAATCCAAGTATTACTTCATGTACGGCACCACGCAGCAGTATGAAGCAGCCGTGCGTCGCATGATCGAGCTCGCCCCGTCACCACTCGTCAAGCGTTCCGGCTATGACCGGCTGGCCCAGCTCTATGGGTTGACGAAGCGTCGAGACGAAGCCATCGCCACCTATCAGCAGCTCTTCCGTGAGCAGCCGGAGGGCAGCGCGTGGACATGGCACAACTATTCGCTCCAGTTGCTCGCTGCCCAGCGGTACCAGGATGCCCTCGAAGCGAGCAACCGTGCGCTGGCCTTCTTTGAGTTCAGCAATGCCCGTAACGTCAACAATAAAGCGCGACAGGCCCTCGGCATGTCGGTGGTCGAGGCAGGGGAGACACGCGCCTAGGCGCGTGTCCACGCGATTGTCACCCACGTGCCCAGATGTGCGGATGTGTGGCGCACCAGCGCCTTCCGGCACCGCGCGGAGCGACGAGAACGGGAGAAAGCCGCATGCATGCGCTTGTGTTGCTCCTCACCCAGATCATCATGGGGCAGATAGAGAGCACCTCGACTCGGCTGACCCATAAGGTGTGGTGGCGCATTCCCATCTACCTCATCATCATCGGCTCCGCCGTCTGGGTAGCCGTAGCGAGCGCGTTCCTCTGGACCTCCGAAGCCTATCCTGGCATCGTTGGATTAGTGGCGTTCACGCGCCACGGCGGGCCGCTCTGGCTCCTGAGCATCCCGCTGGTCGCCCTCATGACCGCGCTCGCCGGCAGCATTCCAGTAGCCGGGCGCTATGGCCTGGTGTTTCTCTTCCAGACGGCAACGGTTGTGCTGACACTCATCGGGCTCGCGACATTTCAACACAATGGGCATGCCGCACTCAATATCCCGGCTGTCTCCTCCTTTCTCGTCACGCTTCCAGCCGGCCTGCTCTCCATCGTCACCGCGCTTGCCGACAACCCGCCCGTGGATGCGCCCCTCGCCTTCTTCACGTTCAGCTACTTTGGGCGTCTCGGCCACCTGCATGCGTTGAATGCCACGGCGCGCCGCCTGGGCTGGGAGGTGGAGATGCCGCGATGGCCCGCACTGGCGCTGACGGCGACGGGATACTATGGAAGTGGCCGTAGCGTGCGTGTGGTCAGTGGCGCCACCTACACCAACTACGGACCAAACGGTCCCGCAGGCTACTGGTATCACGTGACCGTGACCTCGCCGCGTCCGCTGCCCGGTTTCAGCATCTCGCGCAAGCCGGTTCCTCCTGAATTCGCTTCCCACGCCGTGACAGGCAAAGTCGCGGGCTCCCTCAATTTCTACGTCATGCCGCAATATGGCCGGCCCGTCTCCGACTCCTGGATGCGGCCGTTTGCCCAGTGGATCGTCAGCGGCAAACGCTACCTGCGCTCGCGACGTGATAGCGTGGCGCTCACCCCCGGTGGCCTCCTCTACCGTCACTTCAACCCCTTTCGTCTGTCAGCGAAGAGCGGCCAGATCGAGCCATTAGTGGACTGGCTGATAGGCATCGCCACGCTTCTGGAAGAGATCGCGCCGGAGGTCGAGCAGGTCACGCCCCCATCCAACGAAGCTTTCGCTCCGCGCCTGCCCTATGGCCGTATCAGTCAGGTCGATCCCACCCAACACGCATAGTGATGGCTCACCCACTCTGTCGCATCTCGGCCGCGTCCCCACACCTCCGCGCATCTTCACGTCGCCCGCCAGTTGTAGACACGTTTAGCTGAACGTCGGACGGCGACGATCAAGCAGACATCGGGCAGGCGAATCATCCTGTCGGCACGTGCGAAGGCCACAGCGGCATCGGCGGCCTTCCTCCCCAGAGTTGCGGGGTTGGCGGTCAGGCCCTCTCTTGACATCCCATTACTTTCGTGGTAATTTTGTACAATATTCGCGGCGCCACCCGGCGCCGCTAGCACCTGAACAACCGCATACAGCGCCGAATACGACCATCCTCACCGTGGGTAGCCGTTACGTTGGTGGCATGGAGCCGGCCAAAACCCGCCTGAACCTTGCCGTTTTTGCCATCCGCCTTGCCGTTTCTTGCCGTTTTTGCCACCCAGAACACGAAACGTCACGTTCGTGCGCACGGCAAAGCCGCTTGAATTGGGCAGTGGAGGGGGAGATGCGTCCGGCACAAAATCAAAAAGCGGCAAAAACGGCAATGTTGACCATCGAAGTCAACATTGCCGCCCAGGGAGGCGCCCCCGCCTGACACCGCTTTGATCTGGGTTGCTGGGCTATTCCCACTCGTGCAAAGCCAGCGATTCCCCCTGGCATTCATGCCGGGAAGCCAACGAGGAGCAACAATGCCCAATGGCCGCGCAAACCGCGACCCCCCATCACCGCATCGCCAGCGAGGCAGTGTCGTGGGCCAGCACGTAGCCACGCGGTGGAACGCGGTGGAAGCCGAAGCGCTCGTACAGGGCATGGGCGCGCGTGTTCGTCTCCTCCGTGTTCAGCACGATCTTCCAGACACGTCGCCGCTCGAAGTAGCGCACCGCCTCCGCCATCAGCCGCGTGCCCACGCCCATGCCCGCCACGCGCGGATGCACCGCGATACGCACGAGATAGCCAGTGGCCGCGTCCACCGTGTTGAACTGATAGCCGCAGATGCCCCGTTCATCCTCGGCCACGACGAAGTACGGGTACGTCGCGGCAACCTCGATGAAACTGGCGGCGTCGTGGCGCCAGAGCTGGTCGAACGTCAAGTTCTCCAGCGCGACCACAGCGGGCGTGTCCGCCGGCGTGAAGGGACGCGGGCGCACGCGCTGGTTGCCGGGCGAGGGGACGGCGAAGTCCTCTTTGTCGTAGGAGCGCAGCAGCGTCGCCAGCGTGAAGCCCTGGCGCTCGAAGGTCTCGCGCAGCCAGTCGCTCTCCAGATCGCTGCCGGAGTAATAGAGCGTCTCGGCGCCGGCGTTGTGCGCCTGCCGCGCGAGCGGCGGCAGCAGCGCGGCGAGGAAGTCGGGGAAGTGCTGGCCGTCGCTCCAGGTGACGCCGAAGCCGCCGATCCACGCGCTCGGCGGAACGAGCCAGTTGACGAGCAGAAAGGCGCGCAGCGAGCCGCGCGTGACGCGGGTGAGCCGGCCGGAGGGCGCGGAGAGCGCGCCAGCGTTGGGAAGGCGGCCCATCAGGCCCGGCAGCTCATCGCTGGTGAAGCGGTAGTGAGTGTACTCCGAGGTGTCGAGGATGCGGCGCACGGCGGGGATGTCCGCCTGCTCGAGCGCGCGTAGTGTCAGCGCCTCGTACTGCGGCATGATGCGCCTCGCCCGCCGTGACGCGGGCCATTCCTGGGGTCTGCTGTCCTGCCGGACCAGCCGGATCGCCGGTGGGCGCAGTGTACGCAGTGAGAAATGGAGGTGTCAACCGGCTGGGATATGGGGGCAGCGTATCCGCCTCTCTCTCTCCCCAACCGACGCAGGTCGGTTTCGCGGCCAACGGCCCCCAGGCGCGGTTGCAACCGCTGGCTGGCCTCGGCGGCTCTGGCCTCGACAGCTCTGGTGCTCATGCGGCCACAAAATAGCCGGCGCCCGCCCGCCCGCGACGAACGAGGGCGGAACGGGCTCCGGCGCATATACGGCGGACGCTCATCAACAGGCGTTAGAACATATCCAGCTCGTCGGCGTCATCCCTGGTCATAGGGAGCGCGGGAAGCGGCACCGTCGGTATGGGACGGCGGATGGGAGGAGGTGCCAGATGAACTCCAGGTCGCGCGGCGGGCGCATCCACGCCACGGCCGGGCACGCGCCGCTCAAGCTCAGGCAGCGCATCTGGCTCAACAGCAACAGCAGCGCCGGGACCGGTGATGGCTGCCGCGGCGCTATTGGCGGCGGAGATGCGCATCAGGTCGGAGACCTGGCGCCGCAGCCATTTGGCGGCATCTTCCCGCGCCAGCACGGTGCGCACGCGCGCGGCCAGCGCCGCCCGCGCGGCGGGCGCAAGGCTGAGCGCGGCATACAGCGCCTCAGCCGTGGCCCGCACATCCTCCGGCGCGACGCTCAACACACCGCCCTGAAGCTGGGCATGGGCGCCGGCGCGCGTCGAGAGGATGATCGCGCCGTCGCGGCGGTTGACCAGCCCACCTTCCTTGACCACGAGGTTCATCCCGTCGGCCAGCGGATTGACCAGCAGCGCATCGTACTCGCGCAGGCAGGCGAGCGCGCGCTTGTGGTCGTTGCCGAAGACGGCGACGATGGGCTGCCACCCCGCCACGCTGAAGCGCGCGTTGACACGCTCGATCGCCTCACGCACCCGCTCGGCGTACTGACGATATTCAGGCATGCCCTCGCGCGAGGGCACGAGTAACGCCAGGAAGACGACGCGCTCGCGCAGCTCAGGATGGTCGGCGAGCAGGCGCTCGTACGCCCGGAAGCCGCGCACGATGTTCTTCGTCGGCTCGACGCGATCCACACGCAGCAGCAGCTTGCGGCCTCGCTCCAGGCCCAGCCCGGCCAACAGCTCGCGCGCCCGCTCCACGGCCTCCGGCTCATTGGCCGACTCGACGACCGTCTCCGGCGTGAGCGCGATGGGATAGTCGCGCACGAGCGTGCGCCGGCCATTCCAGTAGATCTCGTCCGGGTCATGGGTGATGACGGCGCCGGGCAGGAATCGCCGCACGCCGAGCAGGAAATTGCGCGCGTCGCGCGGCGTCTGGAAGCCGATCACGTCGTTGGCGGCCAGCCCTTCGTAGACGGCGCGCAGCAGATCGAGCGGCATGCCCACCCAGGCGTCGGGCGCGGGCCAGGGAATGTGGATGAAGTGCAGCAGCCGCGCCTGCGGAACGGCCGCGCGCACCATCGCTGGCGCGAGATACAAATGGTAATCGTGGATGAGCACGGGTGTCGCCGCGCCGCGCACGCTCAACTCGGCCACCACCGCGTCGGCCACCGCCTGATTGACGGGCACGTAGCCGGTCTCCCAGTCGCGGCGCATGACGGCGAGCGAGGCCGGGTGCGCGTGGCGCAGGCCATGCTGCGCGAACCACAGCACGCGGTTGCTGATGCCGTCGTAGTGCCGGCGATAGACCAGCTCCGGCACCGGCACGAGCCGCGAGGTAAGCGTCTCCAGCCCGGCGGGCGATTCGAGCGCGCCGCCTTCGAGCTGTGTGGCGATAGCGCGGTCGGCGTCCGTCATTGCCAGCGAGATCCACGAGACCGCGCGCCCGCTCGCCGCGCAGAGCAGCCCGCTGACAACACCGCCGGCGCCGCGCTCGGCATCGGGTGTGCCGTCCGGCCCGAAGTGATGCTCGATCGGGCCGCGATTGGTCACGAAAATCAGGCGTCCCGGCTCCCGCGGCTGTCCAAAGCCGTTGATCGTATCGTTGATCGGAGCGGAAATGGCGGTGGAAATCGGCGCACTGCTGTGCGTCTGTGTAGATGATCCTTGGTCTAAGCCCACGGCGAAGTCCTCTCTAGCATCCGGCGCGCGAAGAGGTGCCGAATGAGGTCACCAAAGGCGACAGAGGCAGCATGTCACACCGGCGTAAGACGCAGGTGATAGAATCCTGAGGTGAACGTAAGAGCGTAAAACGCCGCTCTGAAGGTTCCGCGGCGAAATTGGCGCAAGACCCGTGCCGCGCCTGAACGGCGCGCGGCGCGGCGGACGCGCATCAATCGCGCGGAGCCAAGATAGATCGAGGTCGCATGAAGGCGCATGTTTTGCTGGTAGATGATGATCGACATATCACCGATGTGCTGCGACGGGCGCTAGCCTACGAGGGCTATGGCGTGGAGGTAGCGCTGCGCGGCGATGACGCGCTACGCAAGGCGCTGGAGCATCCGCCCGATCTGGTGGTGCTGGACCTGATGCTGCCGGGAATCGATGGGCTGGAAGTCTGCCGCCGGCTGCGCGCGTCGGGCAATCAGGTGCCGATCTTGATGCTCACAGCCAAAGACTCGATCCCCGACCGTGTGGCAGGATTAGACCAAGGCGCGGACGATTACCTCGTCAAGCCGATGGAATTGGAAGAGCTGCTGGCGCGCGTGCGCGCGCTGCTGCGCCGCCGCAACCCGGAGCAAACCGAGGTGCTGCGCTTCGACGACCTGGAGCTGGATACCGGCAGCCGCGTGGCGCGGCGCGGCCCGCGCGAGTTCAACCTCTCCACCACCGAGTACGAGCTGCTGCAGCTCTTCATGCGGCGGCCGCGCCAGGTCTTGACACGGGATATCATCATGGACCGCGTATGGGGCTACGACTTCGAGGGCGAGTCGAACGTGCTCGAAGTGTACGTCGGCTACCTGCGCACGAAAATGGAGGCGGGCGGAGAGCCGCGCCTGCTGCATACGGTGCGCGGCGCGGGCTACGTGCTGCGCGAGCCGGCGGAGAGCTGAGGGCGCGCGGCGTGTATCAGCGCCGGATGTGGCCCACTGAGACAGGGGGGAGGCGTTCCGTGGGGATTCGCTCCGTACTCCGCGCGCTGCGGCGCTGGGCGCTCACCACCATCTCCGTGCGGCTGCGGCTGGCGCTGTGGTACGGCGCACTGATGACCCTGACGCTGACGCTCTTCAGTGTGGCCGTCTTCGCGGTGGCACAGCTCCAACTGGAAAGCAGCGTCGATCAGGCATTGCAAGGCCGCGCCCAGCTCATCGCGCACACCTTGCAGGGGGAGCTGCTGGCGGCGAGCGAGCAGCATCAGGCCAGTACCGCGGATGGCGCGACGCCCACTGCCAGCGCGACGGTGACACCCACCACACGCCCAGCTACCCCCGTGCCGACCGGCACGCCGCGTGCCGCTCCGGCTCCAACGGTGATCCCAACCCCCGTGCCGACCGCTGACCCGCAGCAAACGGCGAAGGTGCAGCGGCAATTGCTGCTCAATGAGCCGGTGCGTGACCTGCTAGGCCGGCTCGATTTCACCTTCGAGGTGCTCAACGCCGATGGGCGGCCCGCATACTACGCGCCGAACATCGCCAGCACCGGGCTGCCACTGGATGCGCCGATGGTGAACGGCGCGCTGCTGGACGGCACCTGCGGCGCCTACACGCGGTCGCAGCACGCCTCGCTGTTGCGCATCTACGTCTATCCGGTGACATTGCCGGCGGGCTCCGTGGCGCGACAGGCCAACGCCATCTGCCAGGCGGGAGACGATGCGACCATCGTCGGCGCGGTGGTCGTCGCCAAGACGATTGACGATGTGAGCGGCAGCCTCGCCACGCTGCGCCAGCTCCTGATCGTCGGCGTGATCATCGCCGTTCTCTGTACCTCGCTGGGTGGCTGGCTGATCGCCAGCAGCGGGCTGCGGCCGGTGACAGCGGTGACGCGCACGGCGCGGGCGATCGCGGTCAACGCGCACGCGGCGGGGCTGGGGCGGCGCGTCGGCTACACCGGCCCACGCGACGAAGTGGGCGAGCTGGCCTCGACCTTCGACGACATGCTGGCGGCTATCGAGCGGGTGGCGCAGGCGCAGCGTCGCTTCGTCGCTGACGCCTCGCACGAGCTGCGCGCTCCGCTCACAACGATCAAGGGCAGCCTGGAGTTCCTGGCGCGCGCGCCCAACCTGCCGCTGGAGGAGCGGTCGGCTCTGGTGGATGATGCCTACACCGAGGCGGATCGCATGGCGACGCTGGTCAACGATCTGCTGTTGCTGGCGCGGGCCGACGCGGCGGCGCTCAGCGGCACCGAGGGCGCGCGGCTGGACGACCAGATGCGCGGGCGGCGTGAGCTGGTGGAGCTGGATCAGCTGGCGCTCGACCTCTTCCGCCACGCGCGCGCGCAATTGCAAGCGCGCCACAAGACACAGATCCACTTCACTATTGATAATCTGGAGCCGGTGACGGTACTGGCGGACCCCGGACAACTGCGCCAGGTACTTTTGATCCTGCTGGACAACGCGATCAAATACACACCGTCCGGCGGCACGGTGCGCATCGCGGTGCGCCAGCAGGGCGGGCGCGCGGCGATCAGCGTCACCGACACGGGAATTGGGATCGATCCAGAGGATCAGCCGCACATCTTCGAACGGTTCTATCGCAGCGACAAGGCGCGCGACCGCGATCAGGCGGGGAGCGGCCTTGGGCTGGCGATTGCGAAGTGGATCGTCGAGACGCATGGCGGCGAGATCGCCACGGCCAGCCAGCCGGGCAGAGGTAGCACGTTCACATTGCTGCTTCCCGCGCAACGGCGGCTGGGGGATACGACGAGCTCGAAGGTGCCAACCGTGGCGCAGGGTCGCGGCGCGCGCAAGGTCGTGGCCGGGGCGGTGATGGCGCCACTGCAGCGGCTGGCCGGCAACGTCTCGCGGCCGCATCCCAAGCGTGACGCCAGGCGCGGGCGCGAGACGCCACGACCGCCAGGGCAGGCAGTGCCCACTCCACGGCCGATCCGCGCGCGTGCCGCCACTGAGGAGGCTGGTGTGCCGCGACGCGAGCGGGCGGGGCGGGCGAAACGGCCGCCCCGCGGCGACACAGAAGCGTCGCCGTAGCCGCATGCCGTTACGGCGCATCTTCCCCTCACGATGAGGAGCCTCGCGCGCCAGACACCTTCGTCCCGTGGGACTAACGAATCTCGCGCAGCCGTGGCAGAATATCGCCATGGTCGCGATGTTCCGCGCACTGCCGGCAATCACAGGGAATCAGATTGCCTTCGGGGATGCGGTCAGTGCATTGCTGCGCGCCGAGCCGCGGATGGAGCGGATCCAGATCCCACACCTCCACACGCCAGCCACGCTGGCGGTGCAGGGCATCCGCGATAATGAGCGCGTCCGTGCGTGACTTGGCGCGCGCGAGGACAGCCCAGGAGGTGGTCACATTCACATTCGACGCCGGGAGCGGTTGATCGGGCCGTCGCAAGCGCGACGGCCCGGTGAGCGGCGCGTTGATCAGGCGCTCGTAGCGCACTTCGTAATCTTGCTTGAGGCTTAACCGCGCCGTCTGGTGTTCCTCCAGGTGCTCCATCGTAATCTGCGCTGAGAGTTGGCGCCGTTCGTCGTGGCTGAACACGTAGAAGCAGGCATCACACCTGCGTTGGAGAGCATTGCTGAGGAACGCCCCACACCGTGGACATTGCATGTTGCCACCCCACCCCTTCCGCCAAGCCCGCGGCTGACACCAACCGCGCCGCTCCGCCTCGTCGCCCCGTTCTTCACTCGTCTCTCGTCTCGTTGCTGTCGTAGCGCCTGGAGCCCGCGCTGTCATGTGGAAGCGGGTCACTACGCAATTTTGGCCGGCACGTACGCAATTTGACCGACTGTGTGCTGTATAGTACACGCAAGCGTCGTCAATGTCAATGTTTGAGCGAGAATACAGTAGCCATACCGAGAATAGCATGCGGTGGATGGCGGCGCTCCATCGCGTGTTTGATGAACTGTAAGCGAGACGAGTGTACGGGGGGCGATTATGGTTGGCGCGGTCAGGCGAATAAACAGGATAGTCGCCTTCTCTCCCAGGAAGGCGACTATCCATTGACTGATGATGGTCTGGGATGTGGCTGATGTGTCCTAGCGTTCGCCCCAGCCGTTCGCACGCCCGGCAGGTCCACTCGGACCGGCGCCGGCCCACTGATCCTGTTGGCCGTATGCCGGCTGACCGTACGCGGGACCATAGCTAGGGCTGTAGCCACCGCTCGGAGTGCCCATGTAGCTGCCGTCGAACACCTGGCTCTGGCCTGGCGCGGCCCAAGGGGCGCGTGGCGCACGCGGTGGGGCGCTGTTCCAGCCATTAGCGGGTGCGCCTGGTGCGGCGAGCTGGCGCGGGCTTTGCGGCATCGGCATCTGCAAGCGCCCCGGCTGCTGATCCGCATAGGGGGAGGCGACCAGCGCCATCTGGTCCGCCTCATCCGCCTGCTCCTCCATCTCGTCCACGGCGTTGCGGCCGATCTTGCCACCGACGACGCGCTGGAGGTTGCCGACGACATATTCAAGCTGATTGGCGCTCTCGGTTGCGGCATTGGCGCCGGCGACGAGCTGGTCGGAGACCTGGATCGTCACGGTGATCGCTTTGCCGAGCCGCTCGCTGCTGGCCTGTTGCCGTCGCGCCGCCTCTTCGATGTAGCGCGCGAGCTCGTTCAGGTGCTGCACGGTGCGGCGGGCCTGCTCTTCGGTGAGGCGATCCCAGTAATCGTGGAACCAGTTACTGGCGTCGAAGACACGCCGCGCGGCCTGGTTCATCGCGTCGGAGAGGTAGCGCACGCTGTCGAGGCCAGTTTTGCAGGCGTCCACCACCCACTGCTGCTCGCTGGCGGAGCTTTGCTGGCGCGCGGCGAGCTTCTGCAGGGCCACCGCCGCGCCTTCGAGGTTGCCGGTGGCGGATTGGACGGGGCCGGCGGTGCCGCGCCCGACGATCAGGCCGATCAGCACGGCGAGAATGGCGATGATGCCGGCACTGAAGAGCGAGAGCTTCACCTGGTCGTCGGCCACCGCCGTTACGGTCGGCAGCGGGCTGAGCACGAAGTACGTCCAGGGGACGTTCTTCAGGTGGATGCGCACGAACTGATATTGGACCGCGCCGTCGGGGGTGGCGAGACCCTGGAAGGAATCCTGGACGGCCTTGGATTTGAGCGAGCTTGCCGCCGCCGGCAGCAGTTGTTGCGTGACGGCGGTGCCGCCGCCGTAGCGCTGCTCGCTGGTGATGAGCTGCTGCGCGGCGGCGGTGAGTGGGGCGATGGCGGTGAAGCGATCGGATGCGTTGGCATCTATGACACGCACACCGTTCTCGTCGGTGACGAAGGCGAAGCTGCCACTGCCGTTGGCGTCCTGCTCGCCCTTGACGATGCCGTCAATGTAGTTAGTGTTGAGCCGAGCCGCCAGGAAGCCGAGCACCGTGTTGCCGCCGCCGATCGCCTCGGCGGTAATAGGGTTATAGACGTTGACATAGGCGTGCTTGGTCTGCGGATCGAAGTAGACCGCCGAGATCCAGGGATGCCCCTGCTGCACCTGCGTCAGGTCTTCTTTTGGTACCGTTAGGCCGGGCGCTTTCGGATCGACGACACAGGTCTCCTTTTGCCCATTTGAGGAAAGCAGCGCCTCGCCGTGGGCGATATGCAACGACCAGTCGGTGTAATTGACATCGCGGGTGATGCCGACCCGCAGGGCGCGGCAGTTGGACCCTTGATAGAAGTCGGCGCCCTGGACGGGATCGCCGCACTTGAGCTGTTGGCTGAGGAGGAACGCCTGCTGGGGCTGGGTGGCCTGCAAGAGCTGCGCGGTGACGCAGCCGAGGTACGCCGGGGCGGTGGGCAGCGAGGCGAGCGCCGCGCCGTCGAGCTCGCGCTCGCGCAGGTAGGTGTCCACCAGCGAGACCTGCGCCGCCGCGTCGTTGGTGAGGGCGGTCGTGCCCTGATGGACCAGCTTGTCGCGGGCGAAGTAGTCGTTGACGCCGACCACGGCCGCGAGCGGCAACAGCGCGGCGGCCAGCACCAGCAGCGAGAGCCGGGCGGAGAGCGGGAGCCGGCGGCGTTGCTCGCGTCTCCGGGTCTTGCGGTTAGCCATGCGGAAGCACCTCATTTCGCGTGCCACGGCGGCGGACGACGACCTTTGCGCGGTGGATCAGTCGAACTATTGCTTGGGCCACTCCATTGTAGCGGAACGGCCGGGGGCCACTCCATTGTAGCGGAACGGCCGGCGTGAAGGTAAGCAAAAACGTGGTGCATGGGAGCTATGTCGCATGCGCTGCCGCGGCGCTCCTATGTCAAGTGCTCTCGCCATCCCATCGTGTCACGTGTCGCCACCACCGCTTCCTGTGTGTGGTACTTTCGGGTGCGCTGTTCACCATGCGCTCCGGAGCGCATGAGGAAGCCCATACATGCCGGCATATGCCGGGCGCGCGGGCTACGTATAGTAGTAGATCAGCCCGCGCATCTCCAGGTCGTTCAGCAGGGTCGTGACCTCATCCACGGATTTGGAGGAGAGTCGCGCCAGATCCAGCACGTTGTGCTCGCCGTCGGCAAGCAGCAACAGTGTGCGATGGCCGCGCGAGAGGTTGTGCGAAGTGACGATTGTTATCAGGTCGCTCACATCGGGGGCGCGACGTGGTCGGCGCGCGAGGAAGCCCTGCGCGGTGTTGAGCGGGTGGGTGCCGGGCGCCGGCTGGGGAGGCATCGGCAGCCGGCCAGTGGCGGGATCGCGCATGCCGGCCGAGTTCCCGTAGCCGTAGCTTGGTGCGGCTGGCGGATAGCTCTGTGCGGGCGTGCCTGGCGATGGAGCGCCGCTGTAGGGTGTATAGGGCGTGTAGGGCGTGTAGGGAGCGGCATAGCCGTTCTGGCCGTTGGCACCGTTGATGCCGTCGGGATGCACATTCCACGTGCCGCTGCCTTCGGGTAGGCGGCCGGGGCCGCTGGGGCGTGAAGCGCCGGGGCCGTATGAAGCGGATGGGGAGTTGGTGCCGGGGCCGCGCATGGCGCCAGGGGCCGGCGCGAGGTTGGACGACGGGCGCGGGGCATCTTTATCGAAGGCGAAGCGGCACGATCCCCAACGGCTCAGCCCGGCGAGCGCCTCGCGCCCGCGCAATCCGGCAAGGGAGGCGTAGACGGCGCGGCCCGAGACGAAGTAGATCTCGCCCTCTTCCAGCACGGACCCCGAGCCGCGTTCGACGGTCAACAATCCGGTGCGCTGGCCTAGCTCGACGACGTCGATCACATTGGACAGCCGATCGGTTGCTGTTACTCTCGGCTTTGCCATCGTCTTTCACGCACCCTTCGGGTGGCTGCCCCGGCGCGCCCCGCGCCTGCTCCGCTACACTGCCTACATTGTGCCGGTTCAGTTTGATCCAGTCCAGTATAGCACGGCAGAGCGGCCCGCGATAGATGGTACTGGATGATATGTTGAGCCTATGAAGGCTCGGCTGAGTCTACGCCTGAGATGCGTTGTGGGCGGCCGCGCGCATGCTCGGCGATCTCTTTGACGAGCTGCGCCTGCTCCTTAGAACAGATGAGCAGGGTATCGCCGGTGTCCACGATGATCAGGCCTTCAACGCCGGCGATGGTCACGTCGCGGCCGGTGGTGCTGTAGATCAGGGAATCGCTCGTGCGTACTTCGAAGTGGCGCTCCGGCGCGAGCCCGACGATGGTGTTGCCGAACTCGTCGGGCGTGTACAGCGTGGCGACCTGCGCCCAACTGCCGATGTCGTTCCAGCCAACGGAGATCGGCACGACGGCGATGCGCCGCGCCCGTTCCATGACGCCTGTATCAATGGTGACATTCTCGTGCAGCCGCGGCCAGACGGCGGCGATCACGCGCTCGACCGCCGGCGTGACACGTCCGGCCGTACGCGCGGCGGCGGCGCCGATCTCGTCGAGGACATCCGCAATGACCGGCAGGTAGCGGCGGATCTCGTCGCGGATGCGGTCCACGCGCCAGAGGAAGATGCCCGCGTTCCAGACATAATTGCCGGCGCGCAGATATTCCTCGGCGAGTGTGCGCCGCGGCTTCTCGACGAATGCGTCCACTTCATGCGCGGCCAGCCCGTCGCTGTGGGCGAGGGCGGCGCCGAAGCGGATGTAGCCATAGCCGGTCTCGGCGTGGGTCGGCTGGATGCCCAGCGTCACCAGATAGCCCTGGCGCGCGACGGTTTCGGCGAAGGCGAGAGCCTGGCGGAACCTGGCGGTGTCCGCGATGGCATGATCGGCGGCGAAGGAGCCCATCACGGCGGTGGGATCGCGCAGGGCAATCAGTGTGGCGGCGAGGCCGATGGAGGCGGCGGTGCCACGGCCGGCCGGCTCGGCGACGATGTTGCCGGTGGGCAGATCGGGCAGCTGCGCGGTGACGGCGTCGCGGTATGCGCCGGCGGTCACGATGTAGAGCTGATCGAGGGAGATCAGCGGCGCGATGCGGGCGATGGTCGCCTGGAGCATGGTGTCGGGGCCAGGCAGCCGCAGGAATTGCTTGGGCGTGGTCGTCGTGCTGAGCGGCCAGAGGCGCGTGCCGCTGCCTCCCGCCAGGATCGAAGCGTACATGCTACTCGCAGCTCCCCCGCTCTCCATTGATGCCGCTGTTGCCGCCGCTGGCATTGTACTGGACGCGGCGGCGCGCGGCAAGGCGGGGAGAGATTGAACCGCGGAGGACGCGGAGGATGCGGAGGACGCGGAGGATGCGGAGGACGCGGAGGACGCGGAAGAAGAGAGGGAGGTGGGTACGCGCACGGTGGGTATCGGCGGCACGGAACTTGGAGCAACGCCATGCGGGGAGACACGGCATGAGCCGCCGATGGAGGAGAACGCGCATGTTGGAATCTCGGAGAGAATCCGGCGAGGACTGGGAGGCGGGCGATCCAGCGCGGGCCGCCGCGTCCGCGCGGGGAGACGTGGGTTGCGACGACGGGCCGTTCGCGGACATGGAGCCAGGCTGGCGCGCGGTGCGCTCGCTGATGCAACTGCGCAGCGACGATCTGCTCGCGGTGATGCTGCGACCCTCGTTCCGGCCGGTACGCGATCTCGATCTGGTGCGGGTGGCGCCGTGCCCGTATTGCAAGGATGGCGGCTTGCGCACGGCGGGAAGCGTGCGTGTGCGCAAGGGGCGGGTGACGGTGCGCGCCTGCGACACCTGCGCGACGGTGGACATTGGTGAGACGCCGTTGCCACGCGCTCCCTCCGCCTGAGGATATGTGTCTCGGATGGAGGCGTCGCGAGCGGCGCGCGCCGCATGATGCCGCGTCTCGTCCTGGGCGGCAATGTTGAGTGGGATGGTCACCATTGCCGGTTTTGCCGCTTTTTGGCCGCGTGTCATGGTCGGTCTCCTCCCAAATGGGGAATTCAAGCCGATTTGCGGCCCTCGCGCACGTGACAGTGCGCGTTCTGGGTAGCAAAAGCGGCAAGAAACGGCAACGAAGTGGCAAGAAACGGCAACGAAGTGGCACGGTGAGGGGCAAAAACGGCACGGTTTGGGCGACATGCGGCCGTATTTACGCCGTTGTGCCGGGGCTGGACACACAATGAACTGGCCGCGTTTGCCGATTTTCCAGCGGTACGCAGGCGTGCGCGCCGCTGGGTGGCGTTGTGATGATAGAACTAAAATACCACGGACGAGGGTGATAGTCAAGGGTGTGGCCGGATGGCTGTGCGGTGCGCTTGACAGCGGCCACATTTGCGGGTATATATAAAACGATGTTTATATAGCCGATGTTGATATAATCGGCGTTGATGTGTGGCAGGTACACGACGCCGTGGCCGCGCCGCGGAGCGAGGACGCATGGATACTACCACTGGTCCCAGCGGCCCCAGCGGCCCCAGTGAGCTGGAGCTGTGGGATCTCAGGGACATGCTCAAGGCGCTCGGCGATGTGGCGCGGCTGCAGATGGTGCATGTGCTGGCCGGCGTCACGGAGATGCGTGTCACCGACCTGGGTGAGCTGATCCTGATCAACGGGCATCACATCAGCCAGCCGCTGATCTCGTGGCACCTGCGCGTGCTGCGCAAGTATGGCCTGGTGCGCACGCGCCGCAGCGGGCGCGTCGTCCATTGCTCGCTCGACCGCGCGCGGTATGAACACTGTCTGGCGCTGTTGCGGACGGTCGCGAATGAGCCGAGCGGCCAGCCAGCCACATCGCGGCCGACTCCGGTCGATTCGGCCGGCGGCATTGGTGGGCTGGCACACAGTTGAGCGGCGTTGAGCTGGTGAGATAGATCGAGAAAGCTGAGAGCGGCCCGCGAGTTGGCGGACGCGACGGACGCCGGGCCGCATGCGGCACGACGGCAGAGTGAGGAGGGCACACCACAGGTGGGTCAGAACAAGGTTCGCGTGGCGATTGTCGGCGTGGGCAACTGCGCGTCGTCGCTGGTGCAGGGCGTGGAATACTACAAGCACGCCTCCGAGAGCGATTTCATCCCAGGCTTGATGCACGTCAACCTGGGCGGCTACCACATCAACGACATCGAGTTCTCCGCCGCGATTGACATTGACGCGGCCAAGGTGGGCAAAGACCTGAGCGAGGCGATCTTCTCGGGGCCGAACAACACCTACAAGTTCGCCGATGTGCCGAAGAAGGGCGTTCCCGTCGTGCGCGGCATGACACACGACGGGCTGGGCAAGTACCTCTCGCAGGTGATCACCAAGGCTCCCGGCGAGACCGCCGACATCGTGCATGTGCTCAAGGACACCGGCACCGATGTGGTGATCAACTACCTGCCGGTGGGCAGCGAGACGGCGACCAAGTGGTATGTCGAGCAGGTGCTCCAGGCGGGCTGCGCCTTCGTCAATTGCATCCCAGTCTTCATCGGCCGTGAGGACTACTGGCGCACCCGCTTCGAGGAGGCCGGGCTGCCCGTCGTCGGCGACGACATCAAGAGCCAGGTGGGTGCTACTATCGTCCACCGTACGCTGGCGCGGCTCTTCCGCGAGCGCGGCGTGCGCCTGGAGCGCACGATGCAGCTCAACGTCGGTGGCAACACCGACTTCTACAACATGCTCGAACGCGACCGCCTCGAGTCCAAGAAGATCTCGAAGACCAACGCCGTCACCAGCCAGCTCGACTACGACATCGGCGCCGATAACGTTCACATCGGCCCCAGCGATTACGTCCCCTGGCTGAGTGACCGCAAGTGGGCGTACATCCGCCTGGAGGGCCGCACCTTCGGTGATGTGCCGCTGAACGCCGAGCTGAAGCTGGAGGTGTGGGATTCGCCCAACTCCGCTGGGGTGGTGATTGACGCGCTGCGCTGCGCCAAGCTCGCCAAAGATGCCGGCCTGGGCGGCGCGCTGCTGGGTCCGTCGGCCTACTTCATGAAGTCGCCGGCGATCCAGTATACTGATGAGCAGGCGCGGCTGATGACCGAGGAGTTCATCCGCGAGTTCGGCAACGACGGCCAGGGCGCGAAGACTGACCAGGCGGTGAAGTCTAACGGTCATGTTGTCGAGCCGGTCTCCATGGTGGACGCGCCGGCTGGGGAGTGAGGTTCCTCACCCCCCACCCCCGTCTCCTCGCGAGGAGAGGGGGAGCCAGATGGCATCAGGCGTGGGCTGGCCGGCGGTTGAAACCGCGCCTGGGGGCCGGTGGCCGCGACGCCCGCCGTCGCTGGCTGCGGAAGCGGCGCGATGTCCGCGGCTCTGTGTCAAACCGCATCAGTGCCGGCGGACGCGCCAGCGGGACTGAAGCCCTACGGATGGCAACGACCGATCTGGATGTCGTATGAGGCGTCGCGCGAGGGGCAGCCCAGGGGAAGGACAGGCGGCATGGTCTACTACCTGACCCGCTTCGCGAGCTGGCTGGCGGGCCGCGTGCCGCGGCCGGCGCGGCTGGCGGTGGCGGGGCCGGCGACTGTGCTGGTGTACTACCTCTGGGCGGCCAAGCGCCGCGTCACCATCGCCAACATGGCGCGGATTCTCGGCGTGCCGGAGCGCGACGCGCGCGCGCGACGGCTGGCGCGTGTCTCGTGGCGCAACTATGGGCGCTACGTCTCGGACTTCTTCTATCTGCCGAACGCGACGCCGAGCGAGATGCGCGCGCGCCTGCGCGATGTCTCGCCGGAGCCGGGCGCTTTCGCTTTGATTGATGAGGGGCTGGCGCGCGGCCGGGGCATTCTGCTCGTCTCGGCGCACTTCGGCGCGTGGGATGTGGCGGGCGTTTTCGCGGCGATGCACACGCCGATCTATCTGCTGGTCGAGACCTTCGATGATCCGCGTATGGACCGGCTGGTGCAGGAGCAGCGGCGCGGCCTGGGCATGGACGTGCTGCGCATTGAGAAGACGCCACGCCAGATCCTGCGGGTGTTGCAGGGCAACGGCGTGATCGGTGTGGCCGTGGATCGCCCCGTCGGGGCGGATGAGGGTGTGCCGATCAGCTTCTTTGGCCGGCAGTGCTACGTTCCTGGGGGTATCGCCCAGCTCGCGCTGAAATCCGGCGCGGCGCTGCTGCCGGGCTTCTGCTGGTACGACGATGAGTATTCCAGCGCCTATTACGTCAGCGCCGGCCCACTGATCATCCCAGAGTCCAGCGGCGACAAGCGCGCCGACACCATCGCGCTGACGCAGCGCATGTTCGACGCGCTCGAGACCGAGATTCGCCGGCGGCCGGAACAGTGGGCGATGTTCCGCCGCTTCTGGCCTGAGGGCGATGAGGTCGCGGCGGAGACGACGGATGCCTCTGCCGAGCAGGTGACGGTGGGTGAGATCAGCGGAGGCGAGTAGGAGACGAGTAGGAGGCGAGCCTAGCAGATCAGTAGTTTGTGACGGTTCGCGCGCGGGGACACGGGCCGGCGATTTGGGCGGGTTCGTGCGCCGCCAGCCGGGCCAGCCGGCGATTGCAATCGCGCCTGGGGGCCGGTGGCCGCGACGCCCGCCGTCGCGGCCTGGGGAGACGTCCCGCGTGGAGGGGGTGAAAACCATAGGCGTTCGAGTAGCGGTCTCGCGGTGAACCGGGGAGAGCGGCATGATCAGGTATTGGCTGGTGCGTATAGCGGCGTGGATCGTCCCGTGGATCCCGCTGCGCGTCGCGCGGCCGCTGGCGCTGGCCGCCGGCATGCTCACCTGGGCGTTCAGCGGGGCGGCTCGCCGCCGCGCCGAATGGAACCTGGGGCATGTTCCCGCGCTGGCCGGCGACCCACCGCGTATCCGCCGCACGGTGCGCGGGGTCTTCCGCACGTCCGCGCTCAACTACCTGGACTTCCTGCGCGGGCCGCGCCTCGGCGACGACGAGCTGTTGGCGGGCTGGACCATCGAGAATCAGGAGGCATTCGACACGGCAATCGCCCAGGGCAGGGGTCTGATCGTGCTCGGCGCTCATTTCGGCAACTTCGAGCTCGCCGCCTCGCGCCTGGGCGCGATGGGCCAGCGACTGATCATCCCGGTCGAGCACATGCGCCCGGAGCGCCTGTTTCGGCTGTTTCGCGTGATGCGCGAGCATCATGGCCTGCATGTTGTGCCAGCCGACAGCCGCGAGGCGTTGCGCGAGCTGCTGGAGGCGCTGAGGCGCGGCGAGGTCGCGATGTTCCTGGCTGACCGCTACATGCTCGGCGCGAGCGTGGATGTGCCGTTCTTCGGCGTGCCGGCGCGGTTCGCTTCCGCGCCGATCGCGCTCGCCCTGCGCAGCGGCGCTCCCGTCTTATCGGCGTACTCGTGGCGCGAAGGGCCAGGCCGCTGGCGCGGCCTCTTCGTCCCGCTCACGCTCACGGACGAGGGGGGGCGTGAGCGTGAGCGGGAGGGCGGCAGTGAGGCGGTGCGCGCGGATGAGGCCGGCGGTGGTGTGCGGGCGCCGGCGGCGGTGGCGCGGGCGCGCACGCAGGATGTGACGGCGCGGGCGCTGCGGCGCTTTCTGGAGGTGTTGGAACAGCGCGTTGCGGCGCATCCGGATCAGTGGGTTTCGGCTACGCTGCCGATCTGGCCCGCACGTGAGCCGCCCGCTGGTCGCGGGCAGGAGGAAGGTGGAAGAGCGTAGTACCCATCGCGGGGGCGTTGGACGCGCTTTTCGCGAAGAACATACAATGCGGGCGTCTGGCCGAGACGCGGCCAGGCTCGCACAACCTGAGAGCGAGGCTAACCCTGACCACGTATCATTCCAATCATTCTGATCCAACTGAAGTGCGCGGGGACGCCGCCCTCCCCGCCGCTGCCGCGGGGACGCCGAACGCGCGCCGCCATGACGGCGGTGAGCATGGCCGCCGCGGGCTGGCCGATCTGCATATGCACACCAACTACAGCGACGGCACCGGCTCGGTTGAAGAGGTGCTGGCGTTTGCCGAACACCATACGACGCTCGACGTGATCGCCATCACCGACCACGACACGATCGAGGGCGCGTTGCGCGCGCGCGATCTGGCGGCCCAGCGCGAGTACCGCTTCGAGGTGATTGTCGGCGAGGAGATCAGCACGCGCGAGGGACACCTTCTGGCACTTTTCCTGCGACACCCTATCGCACCGGATCAGAGCATCGAGCGCAGCATCGAGCTGGTGCATGAGCAGGGGGGGCTTGCCATCGTCGCGCATCCGTTCAACCGTGTCTTTCGTCACAGTGTCCAGCGGTCGGTGATGAACCGGCTGCTGCGCCAGCCGGAGCTGCATCCCGATGGCATCGAGACGCTGAACGGCAGCTTCGCCGGCATTGGCTCGTCGCGTATCGCCATGTCGCTTGCGCGCGGCGTGTATCATTGGGCCGAGACCGGCGGCAGCGATGCGCATACACCGAGGGCCGTCGGCTGCGCGCGAACCATCTTTGCTGGGCGTACGGCGGCCGATCTGCGCGGCGCGATTGCGCGCCGTGAGACCGCGCCCATCGGCACTTTCTGGCATGCGCGTGAGTACGTGACGTGGGTTTCGCACCGGATGAAGCACGGTGGCGCGGCCACTTACGATCTCGAGCTCGATCCGCGCCCTGCCTTCCCCGCGCGCTTGGCGGCGTTGCGCCGCGTTCGCTCCGCGTAGGGGCGCGAATAGGGCGTAGGACGGGATGGGACGGGATGGGACGGGATGGGATGGGATGGGTATGGGGGCGTGGGAGCGCGGCACTGAAGTGCCGGCGCACGGACACGGGGACTGAAGTCCCTGAGGGCTAACGACCGAGCCGGATGCCGTATCAAGAGGCGGATACTGTGAAGATCGGATTGGTTTCGCCATACGACTGGAGCTATCCAGGCGGGGTGCAGGAGCACATTGCGCACCTGGCGGCGGAGCTGCGCTCGCGCGATCACACTGTCCGCATCCTCACGCCCGCGACTGGTCCGCGTGACCGTGTCGAGTACGGTGTCTATCGTCTGGGCTGGGCGGCGCCGGTGCGCGTCAACGGCTCCGTGGCGCGCGTGGCGGTCGATCCGTTCCTCACCGGGCGTGTGCGCACGCTGCTGCGCCGCGAGCAGTTCGATGTGCTGCATCTGCATGAGCCGTTGGCTTCCGTGCTGCCACTCACGGTGCTACACCTCTCCGGCGTGACGAACGCCGCCCGTATCGGCACATTCCATGCCTACGCCGGCCGCAGCTTCACCAGTAAGAGCGAGTGGGCCTATGCGTCGACCTGGCCGCTGCTGCGCCGCTATGTGAAACGGCTGGATGGGCGCGTCGCCGTCTCGGCGCCCGCGCTGGAGTTCGTTTCGCGCTTCTTCGGCGGTGAGTATCGCATCATCCCGAACGGGGTGGACGTGGAGCGTTTTCATCCGGGCGTGGCGCCGCTGGCGGAGTATATGGATGGCAAGCTCAACATCCTGTACCTCGGCCGCTTCGAGCAGCGCAAGGGCGCCAAGTACCTGCTGCGCGCGATCCCGCTCATCCGCGAGTATTACCCGAACACGCGCTTCATCCTGGCGAGCGATGGCCCACTGCGCGCGGGCTTTGAGAAGTTCGTCGCGCATGCCGGCTGGCCGGATGTCGTCTTCCCTGGGCGGGTGGCGGCGGAGAAGTTGCCCGCGCTCTATGCCGCGGCGCACGTCTATTGCGCGCCGAACACGGGCGGTGAGAGCCAGGGAATCGTGCTGCTGGAGGCGCTGGCGAGCGGGCGTCCGGTGATCGCGTCGGACATCCCCGGCTTCCGCACGGTCATTCGCAATCATGTGGATGGGCTGTTGGTGCCACCAAAGAAGCACGAGGAGCTGGCCTGGGCGATCATGCACCTACTGGGTAGCGAGGAGGAGCGATCCCGCTTCGCGGCGGCGGGCCGCCGTCGCGCGGACGAGTTCAGCTGGCGGCGCGTGGGGGCGCGCGTCGAGGAGTATTACGGCGAGATCCTGGCGCAGCGCGCGAGCCTGCGGCATCCATTCGCGCTGCCGCAGGTCTCACAACGCCTGGCGATTTCTTCAGAGTAGTGTCGCGTGAGACGCGGTGCGCTGTGCGCGCCGCCAAACGGGGCATACGCGCGCCTTTGGGCGTATGCGGTTCGATAATGTACAATAAGCGATAGCGCGGATCGAGGAGTGGGCATGTTCGGGCCACGTATCCAGCAGTACGCGCGTCGGCTGGCTGAGATGATCGTGCGGCCGCTCGCGGCGATCGGCATGACGCCGAACATGGCGACGCTCCTGGGTCTCGTGCTCAACGGCGTGACGGCGGCGGTGCTTGCCAGCGGACACCTGCGCCTCGGCGGCGCGATGCTCCTCATCGCGGGGCTGTTCGACATGGTGGATGGCGCGCTGGCGCGGGTACGGAACCAGAAGACGACGTTCGGCGCGTTCTTCGACTCCACACTCGATCGCTATTCCGAGGGGCTGGTGCTGCTCGGCGTGATCCTGTTCGCGCTGCGGCTGCCCGCTGTGCCGGAACGCACGTGGATTGTTGCCCTGGCCTACGTCACGGCGCTGAGCTCGCTGATGGTGAGCTACGCGCGCGCGCGCGCCGAAGGTCTGGGATTAAGTGAAAAAGGCGGGCTGATGGCCCGGCCTGAGCGGGTGGTGGTGCTGGTCGCCGGTCTGATCATCGGCGGCGAGGCGCTGCTCGTCTGGACGCTCGGCATTCTGGCTGTGACAAGCACGTTCACCGCCGTCCAGCGTATCGTGTCCGTCTGGCGCAGACTCGCGCATGCTCCCGCCGCGGAGGCAAGCCCTTCCGCCGGCGCCGGTGGCGTCGCGCGCGCAGACGCGGTCGCCGCCGCGAACACGAGGCGCACGGGACGCGAGGGACAGGGCGAGACCGTCACGCCGCCGGGCGCTTCAGCGGGCGCGGCCAACGGCACCGGCAACACGCGCGGGTCGCGGCCATCCCCCCGCACGATACCGACGGAGCGGCCCGCGCAAAGGTAGGCCGTTCCGCCCTGAACCGCGCCACAGATGGGTGCGCGCGGAAGAACCATAGCAGAGATCGATCTTGGGCGGCGCTCACGCTGGGAGGCGGAGCGAGGGGAGGACGTGGCGAAGGGTGATGGTGGCGCGTCAGGTGTAGGGGCGAACACACGAACCGGAGAGACGGTGACGGCGGCGCTGTGTGCTATCGCGTCGAGCAGATGCCGCCCCGGCAGAAGAGAACCGGCTGTGTTCCGCATACCATCTGACATGTCACCCGCCTCGCCCCCTCTGTCGCGCATCCACCTCCCCGCGTGCTGATTTCTCGCCCCCGCGATCGCGAAAAGCAGGAGAGACATGAGTCAGCCTACCTCTACCACTTCAGGCGCCCATGAGGCATCCGCCGCCGATCAGGCCCAGAGCGCGACGGCGACCCCAGCCAAGCGCCGCTTCCGCCGCACGACCGCGCGCAATAAGGCGGCCGCGTCACAGGCGGACCAGACTGCGACCACAGCGGTGGCCGCGAAGGAGACCCACACCGAGACCCACGAAGCGCCTCAGCCATCCCAGCCATCCCAGCCATCCCAGCCATCTCACGCGGCCCCGGTTGCCGAGACGCCGGCAGCCGAGCGTGCGGCGCCCGCGCAGCCCACGGAGCCGCTGGCGCCCGCCACGGCCAAGCCGCAGCAGAAGAGCGCGCGCGCCGCGCGTGGGCGTCGTGGCGGGCGTAAGGCCGACGTTCAGCTTGTCGTGCCGCCGGCATCCGCTTCCGAGCTTCCCGCGCCGACTGAAGGGCCAGAGAGCGCGCTGGCCGCACCAGCGCGGCAGGTTGTGGAGCCGCCCGCTCTTGAGGCGCCGCGTGTTGTTCCAGTTGTGACCGAGCCGGCCGATCTGGCGTCAAGCGCAGCGGAGCCATTGGTGTCCGCGAAGCGGCGCTACCGCTTCGAGCGACGCTCACCGGCAAGCGCGCCCACGCTCGTGCGGCCAGAGCGCATCACTGGCGCGGCCGGCACGATCACGCCCGCGCAGCCGCTCACTCCGGAGCAAAGCCCGCTCGCGCCGCCGGCCGAGCCGGAGCCGACGCCGGACGAGGAGCAGCCCGAAGCGTGGCAGGCGACGGTCGCTGAGGTCATGCCTGAGGCGATTGACCAGAATGCCGCCGCGCGGCCTGACGTCGCGCCGTTCGATCTGCGCGAGCGGGCCACGCGCCAGGCGGTGAGCGACATCGTGGAGGCGCTGGGGCTGCGCGAGGCGGAGCAGCAGGCGGCGGAGCAGCAGGCGGCGGAGCGGCAGGCGCTCCACCTCGAACCAGCTCAGGTGGCGGAGGGTGAAGGAGCCGAGGGCGAAGGTGAGGAGGCGCACGCCGAGCAGGAAGGCGAGGCGCAGGGCGCGCCGCGGCGGCGGCGGCGGCGGCGGCGTGGCGGCGGCGCGCATGCCGTGAGCACGCCGGAGGAGGAGGAACACGAGCCGGCCGTCGTCGAGGAGCTTCCCAGCCCGAACGGCTACGACGCCTACGGCGACTTCGGGCCATTCGAGCAGCCGTACTCGCCGTACAACCGCCCGGTGCGCGAACGCCCGGCGCCGCCGCCCGCTGCGGCGACCGCGCAGCCTTGGGAGATCGCCGCTGGCCCGCAGCAGATTCGCCAGCCCGAATCGCCCTTTGGCTCGCCGGAGCCCAGCTTCGCGCGCGGCTTCGGGCCGCAGCCACGGGGAGTGGCCGGCCCGGTGCGCGAGAGCTTCGCGCGCACGCAGCGCAGCGACCGCGGCCTGGACACGCCGCCGATGTCCTCGAACCAGCTCGGCGCGATGGTGACGCATGCCATCCAGCAGCAGACCGACCGCATGCTGGCCGAGCTGCGCCACCAGCCGCAACCGCCCAGCATGACCGTGACGTTCCCGCCCGTCCCTTCCACCGAGCGCGTCGGCGTCTTTGTGGATGTGGCAAACCTGCTGTATTCGGCGCGCGGCATGCGCATTACGCTGGACTTCGGCAAGCTGTTGGGCTTTCTCCGCGGCAACCGCCGCGTGATTCGCGCCCACGCCTACGCGCCGACCAACCCGGAGCCTGGCGCTGAACAGGCATTTCTCTCGGCCGTCAAGGGCGTCGGCTACCGCATCACCACGAAGAACTACAAGACGTTCGCCAGCGGCGCCAAGAAGGCCGATATGGATCTCGACCTGTGCATGGACATCGTGCGCATGGTGGACGCCAAGGCGCTGGATACGGTGGTGCTGGTCAGCGGCGACAGCGACTTCCTGCCGCTGCTGGAATACTGCTCGGACCACGGTGTGCGTGTGGAGGTCGCGGCCTTCGACGACTCAGCGGCGATGATCCTGCGTCAGAGCTGTGACCTCTTCATCAATCTGAGCGTCGTGCCGGAGATTCGCATGTAGGGAGCATACTGGGTTGGGCGCGGAGCGTTGGGATAGGCGCGCTCGCGGCACTGATGGAGTTTTACACTGTAAGGCGGACAGGCCTCCCGTGCGGGCCGGCCGGCGGGTACACCTGCGCCTGGGGGCCGGTGGCCGCGAAGCCCGCCGTCGCGGAAGCGGCGCGGTGTCCGTACTCATTTGTAAAAGTGCATCAGTGCCGGCGCACGCGGACGGGGACTGAAGTCCCTGAATTATCTCACGTATCCAGCCCAACCTGGCATCAGAGGGAGCGGGCGATGCGCGCGATAGATGATGATACTGAGGTCAAGGTTGCCGTGCTGCTGAAGCTCCAGCAGTGGGGGGCGCTGCCCGAGAGCGATCTCACGCGCATGCTCAAGCCCCATTTCCTCGTCACCGACGACTACCGCGACATGGCCGAGGAAGGGCTGATTGACATGGAGTTCTCCGGCGACGAGTATGTGATCAGCGGCACGACGCTCGGCCGCCTCTTCCTCGAACAGGAAGCCAGATAGCGCGGCGAGGTTCCTCACCCTCCGGCCCCCTCGCCCCGCGGGGCGAGGGGGAGACAGGCGCACTGGGCGGTGGTTCTATGCAGAATGATCCGGGCTAGGCTGTGCCGCTGTCGCGTGCGCCCGACGCTTTGCCCGCGAACTCGTGGCTTGGCAGCGCATCCATCTCGCCGAGCAGCTTCAACTCCATCAGGTACTCGCGCATCTGGTCATCGGAGAGACCGAGCTGCGCCGCCGCTTTGGCGAAGTCCTGATCGTTGATGCGCAGCGCTGTCAGGATCGCCTCGCGCTTCACATCGTGCAGCATGTCGTCGAGCGTCGCGTTCGCCCGCACCTTTTGCTCCACGTCCAGGATGAAGCGGTTCAGCTCGTTCTGGAACTGGATGTGCTCCGGGGTGATGATCGTTCCCCGGCAGAGCACTACCGCGCGCTGGATGATGTTCTCCAGCTCGCGCACGTTGCCCGGCCAGTCGTGCAGCATCAGCTTGTTCATCGCCTCCTCGGTGATGCGTGTCGGCGAGGAAGCCGGCGTGTAGCGATGCTTGTTGAGGAAGTGGCTCACCAGCGCCGGGATGTCCTCCATGCGCTCGCGCAGTGGCGGCATGTGAATGGCGATCACGTTCAGGCGGTAGTAGAGGTCTTCGCGGAAGCGGTTGGCGACCACCTCCTCACGCAGGTTGCGGTTCGTCGCCGCGATCACGCGCACGTCCACCTTGACGGGGATATTGCCGCCCACGCGCTCGAACTCGCGCTCTTGCAGCACGCGCAGCAGCTTCTTCTGCGTGCCGAAGGTCATCTCGCCGACCTCGTCGAGGAAGATTGTGCCCTTGTGCGCGGCCTCGAAGCGCCCCTTGTGCTGTGTCAGCGCGCCGGTGAACGACCCTTTCTCGTGGCCGAACAGCTCGCTCTCTAGCAGCGTCTCGGGCAGCGCGGCGCAGTTCACTTTGATCAGCGGGCCGGTGCGGCGGTCTGAGGCGTTGTGGATGGCCTCGGCCATCAGCTCCTTGCCGGTGCCGGTCTCGCCCGTCACCAGCACGGTCGCCGGGGTGCGCGCGACGCGGCCAATCGTCTTGAAGATGCGCAGCATCTCCGGACTGGAGCCGATGATCCGCTCCGCGGGATCGGTCTTGGTCGTCGGCACGAGCTGCGAGCCGGCGCCGCGCTTCAGCTCGTCGTAATAGATCGCTTTTTTGACGGCGATCAGCACCTCGTCCAGATCGAGCGGCTTCTGCAGGTAGTCCGCCGCCCCCATCTGCATCGCTTTGATGGTGATCGAGCCGGCGTTCATGCCAGTGATCAGGATCACCGGCACGTCCACGCCTTGCTCCAGCATGCGCTGGAGAATCTCCAGGCCGTCCATTTCCGGCATCTTGATATCCAGCAGCGCCACCCGCGGTCGCTCCGGCTCTGGCCGCGTCAGCGCATCCAGCGCCTCCTGGCCGGTGGATGCCTGATCCACCGCGAAGCCCTCGTCGGAGAGCAGACGCTCCAGCACATCGCGAACACCTGGATCGTCGTCGCCGACGAGCACGCGCGTGCGCGTCTCCTCGTCGTCCGCGCCGCCGGAAGCACGCTGCTTGCGCTGTGTATCTGCCATGGGGTGTATCCTCTCCTGTGCCCGCTCCGGCCTCGGGTGTCGCGCGGCATGCGCCGCCGGTCGTATCGGCGGCCATGTGTCGCGCGGCGCAGACTTTTAGTATACCACCAGCGGACACCATGCGCGTGATCGGCTCCCCCGCGGGCGCCGATCACGCGAGCATGCTATACGATCTACGCGCAAACGTTGTGCGCGGCACACCGCTCTGCGCCGCGTGTGCGCGCCGTGTTCGGCCCACGCACGGCCTTGCGCGCCAGACTCCCTTAGATGTTCTGGGCGGGCGGCTCGTCACCGGTGGCGCCAGTGGCCGCGCGGGCCTGCCGCTTCAGGACGTAGTAGGCTGCCTGCGGGCTGACGGGCTGAATGCTGACCAGCTCCCAGCCGTCCGCGCCGAGCGAATCCAGGAAATGGCGCACGAACGCGGTCTTGCGCTCCGCGCCGATATGCGACTCCTGGCCCTCCACTGAGATGCGGCCGCGATAGTCCACGTAGGCGATCTTGTATTCCCAGGTCTGCATCGTCATGCCCTATCGTTGTGCCTGTCGTGTCGCGCGCCCGTCGCGCGCGCGCACTTACCGGCAGCGCATCCGTATTGTACTCGGCGCGCGGACGTAGCCGCTGATCACCTCCAGCAGCTCGTTCAGGTCGAACGGCTTGCTCAGGAACGCCTGCACGTCCAGGGACGTGAAGCCGGAGAGGTGAAGCGACGCGCTCATCACCACGATCGGCAGCTCCGGCCCATAGACGGCGCGCAGCCGTTCGACCAGCAGGCCGCCCGATAGGCCCGGCATCACCAGATCGGTCAGCACCAGCGCCGGCGGATCGGCCAGTATGTGTTCCAGCGCGGCGGCTCCGTCCTGAAACGTGATCGTTTCGAAGCCCTCGCCGTCGAAGGCTTCAGCCAGGATGTCTACGATGTCTCGATCATCATCCACGATCACGATGTGATGGCTCATGTCGCCCTTTCTCCGCACGCGCCACCCGGCTTCCACCCCATGCGAGCGTCCCAAACGCTGAGGACGCGGGGCTGGCGGCCCGGCGGAGCGTTCGCCCGCTTCCGGTCAGGCGGCGACGGACTTCACGCGGCCAGTCTATCCGTCCGCGTGAAGCCCGTCTTGCCATTGCCGCTCCCCCGTCTCCCCGCGTGTCCCGTGTTGAATACGGCCGGATGTCACGCGGGGGCGGAGCAAGTTGTATGCCAGTTTCCGGCTACGGTTGAGCCGCCTCCTCCCGCTTTTCTTCTCGCTTCGCCAGCGGCCGCACCGCCGCCACGTCCAGCTCGCGCAGCCGCGCGTTGAAGGCGGCGATCGGCCCGTCGCGCAGCTCGCGCAGGCGGGTAAGCTGTGTCTCCACGCGCGCGGAGAGGTCCGCGAACACGTCGCGCGCCTGGCGTGTGGGCGCGGCGTCGGTGCTGGCGACCACGCCGATCAGATAGGCCAGCTTGGCGTTCAGCTTGATCGGATGATCCAGCGTGTCCGAGCGGTTCTTCGCCTTGACCTGGATCAGCTCCTCTTCGATGGCGGTGAGCTGCTCGGTGATGGGCTTGGCCGCGTCTGCCACCGCCTGCTGCTGCGGATAGCCATCCGCGCGGCGCTCCCAGTCGGTGAGTTGGCGCCGCAGCTCGCGGATGGTGTTGATCGCCTCCTCCGTCTCGGAGAAGCGGTCGCGGATCTGGATGAGGAAGGCGAACTGCTCGCGCAGCTCGTCATCCGTCGCGGCGATGCGCGGGTCTTTGCGGATGTCGAACTCGCGCGTGAGGCTCTGGTCGCCCACGCGCAGCTCCGCCGTGTAGCGCCCCGGCGCGGCGGCCGGGCCGGTCATGTTGTCCTCGGATGAGACGTAGCCCTCGACCTCGACCGGATCGGGGTAGCGCATGTTCCAGATGAAGCGGTTCGATCCCGCTTCTTTGGGCAGGCGCGGCTCTTTCTTCTCCTTCTTCTTCGGCTCGTCAGGCTTTGCGCCCGCCGTGGCGGCTGGCTTCTTCTCGTCCTTCTTCTCCTCGCTGGAGAAGCGCTTGATCACGTTGCCGCCCTCGTCGCGGAAGGTCAGCGTGACCTCGCCCTCCGGCTTTTCGCGCAGGTAGTAGGCGATCATCACGCCATCGGGCGGGTTCTTGCCGGCGTCCAGGAAGATGTCTTCGGTCGCGCCGGTCGGCTTCTCGCGCTGGGTGTAGGCGACGATGAACGCGCCGCTGTAGCGATAGTTCTTGCCGGGCCGCGCCGGATCGCTGAAGCCGCCCGCCGTGGCGAACTTGACCGTTGGCCGCGGCGCGAACAGGTGCGCCGGCTGCTCGCGCACCTCGCCCGTCAGTTGGCGCAGTGAGGTGATGTCGTCCAGCACCCAGAACGAGCGCCCGTGCGTGGCGACGATCACGTCTGAGTCTTTGATGACCAGATCGTGGATCGGCACGACCGGCAGGTTCAGCCGCAGCGACTCCCAGCGTGCGCCGTCGTCGAAGGAGACGTAGATTCCAGCCTCGGTGCCGGCGAGGAGCAGCCCGCGCCGCTCTGGGTCTTCGCGGATGGCGCGCATGAACTCGTCCGCCGGGATGCCCGCGGTGATCGCCGTCCAGGTCTTGCCGTAGTCGTTCGTCTTGTAGAGGTACGGCCGGAAGTCGTCGTGCTTGTAGCGGTTGGCCGCCACGTAGGCCGTCGCGGCGTCGTGGGGGGATGGCTCGATGATCGAGATCAGCGCCCATTCGGGCAGGTCCGGCGGGGTGACGTTCTCCCAGGTCTGGCCGCCGTCGCGCGAGACATGCACCAGGCCATCGTCCGAGCCGGCCCAGAAGACGCCGCGCTGGACTTTCGATTCATCGAAGGCGAAGATCGTCGCGTAATACTCGGTGCCCACGTTGTCTTTGGTGACCGGCCCGCCTGAATCCTCCAACGTCGCCGGATCGTGGCGTGTCAGGTCCGGGCTGATCGCCTCCCAGCTCGCGCCCTCATCCGTCGAGCGGAAGACGTGATTGCCGGTGACGTAGAGCACGTTCGGGTCGTGCGGCGAGATGACGATGGGGTAGGTCCACTGGAAGCGGTATCTCGCCTCTTTGGCCGGCGCCCCCAGTGTGTTCTCCGGCCAGACGGTGATGTCGCGATACTGGCTGGTGCGGTGATCGTAGCGCGTGATGTAGCCCAGGTAGTTGCCGGCGAAGATGATGTCGGGATTGTCCGGACGCGCCTGGATGTAGCCGGCCTCGCCGCCGCCGATCTCGTAGAACTCACTGTTGGGGATGGCTCCCAGCGGCGAGCGGCTCGGCCCGGAGATGGTGCTGTTGTCCTGCTGCGCGCCAAGAATGCGGTAGGGGGTGCGCGTATCGGTGGTGACGTGGTAGAACTCGGCGGTCGGCTGGTTATAGATGGTGGACCAGGTATCGGCGCCGTTGAAGGTGACGGTCGCGCCGCCGTCGTTGCCTTCGATCATGCGGCGCGGGTCGTCGGGATCGATCCACAGGTCGTGGTTGTCGCCGTGCGGCACCGGAAGCAGATCGAAGGTGCGCCCGCCATCGCTGGAGCGGAACAGGCGCACGTTGAGCACCCAGACCGTCTCGGCGTCCTTGGGATCGGCGATGATGTGCATGTAGTACCAGGGCCGCCCGCGTATGTCCCCCTCCGCTGAGAGCTTCTGCCAGGTCGCGCCGCCGTCGTCGCTGCGGTAGACCGCGCCGGCGTCGTTGCCCTCTTTGTCCAGCCCATCCACAATGGCCCAGACACGCCCGGAGCGGGCCGGCGAGACGGCGACGCCGATCTTGCCGAGCGTGCCTTCGGGCAGCCCCTTGGCGCGGGTGATGTCGGTCCAGGTGTCGCCGCCGTCGCTGGATTTGTAGAGGCTGGTGCCCTCACCGCCGCTGACGAGCGCGTGCGGGCCGCGCCGCGCCTGCCACAACGCGGCGTAGAGGATGCGCGGGTTGGTCGGGTCCAACGCCAGGTCGCTGGCGCCGGTCTGGTCGTTGCGGAAGAGCACGCGCTGCCAGGTCTTGCCGCCGTCGGTCGAGCGGAAGACGCCGCGCTGCTCGTTGGGGCCGTGGGCGTGGCCGAGCGCCGCGACGTAGACCACGTCGGGGTTCTTGGGATGCACGCGCACCTTGGCGATGTTGCGCGTATCCTCCAGCCCGACGTGTACCCAGGTCTTGCCGGCGTCGGTGGACTTGTAGACGCCGTCGCCGTGCGAGACGTTGCCGCGGATGGTGGCCTCGCCCATGCCAGCGTAGATCACGTTCGGGTCGGATGGGGCGACGGCCAGCGCCCCGACCGAGGCGCGCTTGAAGGAGCCGTCGGAGACGTTGCGCCAGTAGGTGCCGCCATCGTCGGTCTTCCAGACGCCGCCGCCCGTGGAGCCGAAGTAAAAGACCTGCTTGTTGACGGGGTCGCCGGCAACGGCGACCACGCGCCCGCCGCGAAACGGCCCGACCAGGCGCCATTCGAGCGCGTTGAACGCGGGATCGCCCTTCCAGCCGGGCTTCGATGCGCCGCTGACGGTCGTATCTTGTGGGACGACTGGCGGCTGACCAAGCTCCTGTTGCACCTGTTCTCCCTCCGCTGCTGTCTGTGTGTGTGCGCAAACGGCGATATGGTTTGATGCCTATGATACCGCGTGGACGGCCTCACCCCCAACTGTCATCCGGGATGGCAATGTTGACTGGTTAGGTCAACATTGCCGTTTTTGCCGCTTTTCGCATCGTGATCGGGATCACGCTCCGCTCAAATGCCGAATTCAAGCCGATTTGCCGTCCGCGCCCACTTGACATATGGTGTTATGGGCGGCAAAAGCGGCAAGAAACGGTACGGCCGGCGGCACGATTTTGATGAATCTGGCGCGCATCTGGCGGTTTCACGGCACGATGGAGACGTCTGGATGCGCGAGATGACCGCTGATTGCGTGCGTATGCGGTTGTTCAAGGTGCGACCAGGTCAGAGTGGCCTGGCGTTGCTAGAACATATTTACCATAAATGAGAGCGGTTGTCAAGGATGGTGGCGGCGGATTGCCGGGATCGCGCACGCGCGTTGGGATGAGGAGCCGTGCCTGATGGAGTTTGACGAAGAGATGCGGCCAGATCGCCCGCGCCGCAGCCGCGGGCCAGCCGGCGATTGATGCGGTTTGACGAATGAACGCGGACAGGCCGCCGTCGCGGACTGGAGAAGCGGCGAGGTGTCCGGAGCAATTGGTCGAAAAACATCAATCGCGCCTGAAGGCCCGCGGCCGCGACGTCTACCGGTGTGGGGCTGATAGAGTGCCAGCGGGCGCCGCGTGGACTGGCAATGCTGACGGGCGGGGTCAACAGTGCCGCCACGGTCACATCGGCGTCGCACGCGAGAACGGGCGCGCGAGCGCATGCGCGACATGCTACACTGGAGTGCCGCCCACGCGGCCGAGCTACTCGCCCATTGCCTTCCTGTCTTCCTGCCTCCCTGCCCTCTCCCCATCCCAAGAAAGGACGATCTTCATGTCCGATGTCGCGACCGCCGTCACGACCTACCACAACTACATCGCTGGCGAGTGGGTGGCCGCCGCCACGGGCCGGACCATCGAGAACCGCGATCCCGCCACCGGCGCGCTGATCGGCCGCTTCCCCCGTTCGGATGCATCCGACGTGGATCGCGCGGTGGCCGCCGCCACGGCGGCTTTCGACGGTTGGCGCCGCACACCCGCCCCCCGGCGCGGCGAGATTCTCTACCGTGTCGGCGAGCTGCTCAAGGAGCGCAAGGAGGAGATCGCCCGCACGCTCACGCGCGAGATGGGCAAGGTGCTGATCGAGGCGCGCGGCGACGTGCAGGAAGGCATTGACATGGCCTACTACATGGCCGGCGAGGGACGCCGCCTCTTCGGCGCCATTGTGCCGTCCGAGCTGCCCAACAAGGCCGCCTATGGCCTGCGCGAGCCGCTCGGCGTCGTCGCCTGCATCACGCCCTGGAACTTCCCGGTCGCCATCCCCAGTTGGAAGACGATGGCCGCGCTCATCGCCGGCAACACCGTTATCCTCAAGCCCGCCAGCGATACGCCGCTCTCCGCCCTCAAGCTGGCCGAGGTCTTCGCGGACGCTGGCCTGCCGCCGGGCGTGCTGAACGTCATCTGCGGCGGCGGCGCGGATGTCGGCATGCCGCTGGTGCGCCACCCGGACGTGGCCGCGATCTCGTTCACTGGCTCGAACGAGGTTGGCCGCGAGGTGAACGTCGAAGCGGCGCGCGCGCTCAAGCGTGTCACGCTGGAGCTGGGCGGCAAGAACGCCATCATCGTCCTCGACGACGCCGACCTCGCCCTCGCCCTCGACGGCATCCTCTGGTCCGCCTTCGGCACAGCCGGCCAGCGCTGCACCGCGTGCAGCCGCCTGATCGTGCAGCGGGGCATCCGCCCCCAGCTGGAAGCGCGCCTGCTGGAGCGCATCGCCGGGCTGCGACTGGGCCACGGCCTTGCCGAGACCACCGACATCGGCCCGCTGATCAACGCCGGCCAGCTCCGCCGCGTCCACGACTACATGGATGTCGCCCGCGCGGACGGCGCGGCGATCCTCTGTGGCGGCGAGCCGGCGGCGGATGGCGAGCTGGCGCGGGGCAGCTTCTTCAAGCCGACGCTGCTCGGCGGCGTGACAGCCCAGATGCGCGTCGCCCAAGAGGAGATCTTCGGCCCGGTGCTCTCGCTGATCGAGGTGGACTCGCTGGACGAAGCCATCGCCGTCAACAACAACACCAAGTATGGCCTCTCCAGCAGCATCTTCACCCGCGACGTGAACGCCGCCAACATCGCCATGCGCGAGCTTGCCAGCGGCATCGTCTACGTCAACGCCGGCACCATCGGCGCCGAGATCCAGCTTCCCTTCGGCGGCACGCGCGGCACCGGCAACGGCCACCGCGAGGCGGGTCTGGGCGCCCTCGAATTTTTCACCGAGTGGAAAGCCATCTACGTGGACTACAGCGGCCGCCTCCAGCGCGCCCAGATCGACGCCTAAAGGAGGGTACGTTCACCATACGAGATACGAGAACTACCACAGAGGAGACGGAGGAAACAGAGGTTCACAGAGGAGTGGCGAATGATGTGCCATCTTTTCCTCTCTTCCTCTGCTCTCTTCCTCTCCTTCTCCTCCTCCGTGTTCCTCCGTGTTCCTCCGTGTTCGCTGTGGTCGTTCTCCGTCCTTACCCATCCACCGGCCAGGGAGGCAGGCATGGCGAAGTCCAGCGCGAGCGGCGAGCGTCTCTTGCTCGCCGTAGACATCAGCAACACCGGCATCAAGTTCGGCCTCTACCCGCTGCACGGCGACGAGCTGCGCGCGCGCTGGCGCATCGCCACCAACCGCGAGCGCACCGCCGACGAGTACGCGATGGTGCTCGCCGGCCTCTGCCAGCACGTCGGCCTACGCCTCGAAGCGATTGACGCCGTGATCTTCGCCAGCGTCGTCCCCGCCCTCACCCCCGTCTTCAGCGACCTCGCCGTGCGCTATCTCAACCGTGAGCCGCTCGTCGTTCGCCACGACATGGACCTCGGCTTCCGCCTGCTGGTAGACAACCCGTGGGAGACCGGCGCCGACCGCCTGATGAGCACGCTCGCCGCCCACCGCCTCTACGGCGGCCCCGCCATCGTCATCCAGTTCGGCACCGCCACCAGCTTCGATTGCGTCTCCCCGGAAGGTGACTTCCTCGGCGGCGCCATCGCCCCCGGCCTAGGCATCTCGGCCGAAGCCCTCGCCAGCGCCGCCTCACGCCTGTTTCAGGTCGAGCTGGCGCCGCCGCCCGCCGCGCTGGGCAAGAACACGGTCCACAGCATGCAAAGCGGCATCGTCTTCGGCCACGTCGGCCTGGTGGAGGGCATGGTCGCGCGTCTGCGCCGCGAGATTCCCGGCGGCGCCCGCGCCAAAGTCATCGCCCATGGCGGCCTCGCCGAGCTGATCGCCGCTGTCACGCCCTCGATTGATACCGTGGACCCCAACCTCATCCTGCGCGGCCTGCGCCTCGTCTATGACCGCCTCGCCGCGCACGGAGAGGGGGTTGGGGGGTGAGGACTCTCCGCCTCAGACCGATGAAGAATCCAGGCTAAATCGAACAGGAGCCACCCGTGACCGACACCACTTCCGCCCCAACGCCCGCCACCGGCCGCCGTCGCGGCGCCATCAGCTTTGACGCGCTGCTCGCCCTGCGCACCCCTATGGATGCGCAGATTTCTCCAGACGGCACGCGCGTCGCCTTCATCGTCAACGAGTGGGTGCCGGACCAGCCCAAGCAGCGCGGCCGCCTCTGGCTGGTGGACGCCGAGGGCCGCGACGCCCGCCCGCTCACCGCCGGCACCAAGGGTGACGCCTCGCCTCGCTGGTCGCCCGACGGCAAGCAGATCGCCTTCATTTCACAGCGCGACGACGACAAAGATCAGAACCAGCTCTACCGCATCCCCGCCGATGGCGGCGAGATGCAGCGCGTCTGCCGCATGCCTAACGGCGCATCCGAGCCGGCGTGGTCCCCCGACGGCTCCCGCGTCGCCTTCCTCTCGCTCGAAGGCGAGCCACACAAAGACGGCCCCAAGCTCGACGAGCAGCTACGCCACCAGCGCCTCTGGGCCGTCCGCCCCGCAAGCGACGCCCCGGAGCCTGTCACCCCGCCCGACGTCACCGTCTGGCGCTACGCCTGGTCGCCCGACAGCGCGCAGCTTGCCGTCTTCTTCACCGAAGCGCCTAGCGAGAGTGACTGGTATCGCGGCCAGCTTGGAGTCGTTCCCACCACCGGCGGTGTCATCCGCCAAATCACCAATCTCACCCGCCAGGCCGACGCTCCCATCTGGTCGCGCGACGGCACCCGCCTCTATTACATCTCTGAGGAGTGGAGCGACCGCGGCCTCGTCGGCGGCGATGTCTACACCGTTCCCATCGCCGGCGGCGAGCCGCGGAACCTCACCCCCGGCGTCGAGTGCAGCCCAAGCTGGCTCGCCGAGCTGCCCGAAGGCGGTCGTCTGCTCTACACGGCTTGGACCGGCCTCACCAACGCTGTCGGCATCCTGAGCGAGCGCGACGGCTCGCTCACTCCCCTCGCAACCGGCTTCGTCCTCGGCGATTGGGGCTGGCCGCGCCTCTCGGCCAGCGGCGACGGCCGGCGCTTCGCCACCACGCGCGGCGACGCCGAGCATCCCGCGGATGTCTGGCTGGGTGAGCTATCATCAGGCGACAACGGCGCGGAGCGTATCGAGTGGCGGCAGCTCACCCGCCTCAACGCCATCCCCGCCACCACCCTCGCCATCGCGCCCAGCCGGCCGATCAGCTACGAGAGCGTGGACGGCTGGCGCATTGACGCGCTCTTCACCCCGCCGCTCGACGCCATCCGCAACGCCGCCGGCACGCCGCCGCCGCTCGTGCTGATCGTCCACGGCGGTCCCACCTCCGCGTACCGCGAGACCTGGCTCGACCCTTTCGCCCAGTTCCTCGCCGCCGCCGGCTTCGCCGTGCTGCGCCCCAACCCGCGCGGCAGCATCGGCCGCGGTGTCGCCTTCGCCGACGCGGTGATCGGCGATCCCGGCGGCAAAGACTTCCAGGACTGCCTGCGCGGCGTGGACTACGTGATCCAGCAGGGCTGGGTGGACCCGAACCGCACCGGCATCTTCGGCTGGAGCTATGGCGGCTTCATGACCGCCTGGGCCGTCACGCAGACGACCCGCTTCAAGGCAGCCGTGATGGGCGCCGGCGTCTCGGACTTCCATAGCTTCCACGCCCAGGCCAACATCCCGGATTGGGACATGCGCGTGCTCACCGCCGACCCGCTGGAGCGGCCCGAAGTCTACCGCGAGCGTTCGGCGATCACCTTCGCCGCGCGTGTCACCACCCCCACGCTGATCGTCCATGGCGAGGAAGACCCATCCGTCCCCGTCAACCAGGCCTATGCCTTCTACCGCGCGCTCAAAGAGCGCGGCGTACACACCCAGCTCGCCGTCTACCCGCGTGAAGGCCACGGCTTCCGCGAGCGCGACCACCTGCGCGACCTCTACGCCCGCCTCGTCGGCTGGTTCGAGAAATATCTGTAACGCAGCTCCCGCTCCCCTTCCCTGATCGTGACAGGGAAGGGGCCGGGGGTGAGGTCCGTGACGCGGCCACCGCGCGGGCCGTCTGACAAGGGAGGTCCGCGCGGGCCGATGGCCTGAGATGTGCTGACGGTGGCGCGGTGGTCTTCAGGCCTTCACGGCCAACCATAGCGGAGGCGATGATGCCTCCATCGGCTCAGACCGGGCCAGTCAGACCGGGCCAGCCTGCGCGCACAGATGCGCCACCACACCCACAAGAACTATCACTCGCCACCGCGCGCCGCCTGCTAGCGGTCGGCGAGCCGTCAGAACATTCCAGAGGGTAGAAGTGTGCCGAACAGCGATGAGCAAGGACTGACTACACCCGCACCAGCGCCGGATGGCGCCCGCGCCGGTGAGAACGGAGCCGTCGCGCTGCCCGCGCGCCGTTCGCGTGCCGCCCGCCCGCGCCAGCGGGCCACGAGCGACGGATCGCCCGCGGCCGCCGCGCTGGGTGCTGCCCTGCCGGACCTCGCGGCCAACGCCGCGCCCGCCACGTCGCCATCCGCCCCGGCGCGCATCCCCCGCCGCCGGGGGAACGCTGGCCGCACCGCCGCCGCGTCCGCTGTGCCGGCTGTGCCGGCGACGGCGATAGATGCCCCGGTGGTCGCGCCTGATCTGGTCGAGGTGCCCGGTGTACACGTTGAGGCGGCGGAGGCGCCTGTGGCCGTCACGCCAGAAGCGGCCATTCCACGGCGGCGCGGCATCTCGCCGGAGAACACGATCTTCGTCTCGCTCTGCTTCGAGGGGCCGGACGTCTACTCCACCGCCGGCGGCCTGGGCACGCGCGTCACCGAGTTCACCGAGTCGCTGGCCGGGCTGGGCTACGAGACGCACCTGATCTTCGTCGGCGACCCCACCGCGCCCAGCGTGGAGGAGCGCGTGGATGGCAAGCTGCGCCTGGAACGCTGGAGCCAGTGGATCAGCCGCTACCACCTCAACGGCGTCTACGACGGCGAGGAGCGCAAGCTCTACGACTACAACGAGTCCGTGCCGCGCCACGTCTACTACGACATCGTCGCCCCGGCCATCGCTCAGGGCAAGCTGGTGGTCATCATCGGCGAGGACTGGCACACCGCCGAGGCGATCTGCCGCGTCTCCGATCTGCTGCACTGGCATGGCGTGCGCCCGCGCTGCATCTTGATGTGGAACTGCAACAGCCTGATGTCGCTGCACCGCATCAACTGGGGCCGGCTCAACTACTGCGCGACGATCACTACCGTCAGTCGCTACATGAAGCACCGGCTCTGGCAGTACAACGTCAACCCGCTCGCCATCCCCAACGGCATCCCCAGCCGCTACTTGGCGCCGATTGACCAGGCGCGGGCTGAAGAGCTGCGCGAGATCATGCGCCGCGGCGACCCCAACCGCCTCTTCCTCTTCAAGATCGGCCGCTTCGACCCCGACAAGCGCTGGCTGATGGCGATCGAGGCGGTCGCGCGCCTCAAGTATAGCGGCCACCCGGTGGCGATGGTCATTCGCGGCGGCATGGAGCCGCACGGCGCCGAGGTGTTGATGCGCGCGCACTACCTGGGGCTGCGTATCCAGGACGTTGACGCGCTGCGGCCCTCCGTTGAGGATTGCATGCGGCTGATGCGCGAGGCCGGCGAGGCCGACATCTACAACCTGCGCTTCTTCGTACCCATGGACTTCGTGCGCCTGTGCTACGCCGCCGCCGACGCGACGCTGGCCAACAGCGGCCACGAGCCGTTCGGCCTGGTCGGGCTGGAGGTGATGGCGGCCGAGGGCATCGCTTTCACCGGCTCGACCGGCGAGGACTACGCCGTCTCGTTCGAGAACGCTGTGGCGCTGGAGACCGACGACCCGGAGGAGATCGTCGGCTATCTGCTGCACATGGAGCGGTACCCCGAGGAGCGTGACAAGGTGCGCCACGCGGGTAAGCAGACCGCCAGCGAGTTCACCTGGGAGGAAGTGATTGACAACCTCACCGGCAAGCTCGGCTACCTGGCGCGCAAGCAGGGCATCACCTTCGACTGAGACGCGGGTATGGGGTCAATCGCGGGTATAGACGAAGAGGAAGACGACGGGGTAGCTGAAGCCGTTGCCGTCCACCTGGAAGGCGTAGCAGCCGGCGCTGTCGGCTACGAAGTCGGTGGAGGAGGTGATCCAGTGGATGCCGCCGCCGGCGAGGCGCAGCTCGCTCACCCCGCCCACGCCGTTCTGGCCGACGCCGAAGCGCACCGTGCCGTCGCCATCAATACGCCGGGCGCGCACCAGGATCGGCCCGTTGTAGGGAGCGATCAGCCAGACCTGGCGGACGGCGCTCGTCGTGTGCGGCGGGGGTGTCTTGCCGCCGTGGCTGCCGCCGCCGCCCCCACTGCCACCGCCGCTACCGCCGCTGAGGACGATGCCGATCACGACGAGCGCCTGGCCGGTGACGTAGGCCGGGCCGTCGCCGACGGCCGGAAGCGCGCCGCCGGTGTCGGTTGTCACCTGGCGCTGTGTGCTGACGGGGCAGCCGCCGCCCGCAATCAGCGCGGGCGCATGGAACGGCCGCTGCTCCAGTGCGGTGTAGTCGCCGGAGGCGGACGAGCCACCACCGCTGGATGCGCCAGTGCCGCCGCAGGCGGCGAGCAGCAGGGCCAGCAGCGCCAACAACGCCGCGACCCCAATCCGCCACGGCCGCCCATCCCGGCCTGTCCGCCCGATCCCCATCTTCACCACCGCCCGATCTGCTAGCCCAATCCCCCGCGCGGATGAGGTTCGCCATCACCTGCTCAGGCGCCTATTCTCTCCGATCTCACTGTGCTGCGCCAGCATTCGGCCATACAGGCTATCGGATGTTCCTCACCCCCAACCCCTCTCCCCGCGGGGAGAGGGGCGCTACGCGGCCAACGCTGGCCGCTACATCGTGGCGACAACCTCGATGTAGCCGAGATCGTTGACCCAGAGGCCGGCGATGCGGACGGGCAGGCCCCAGCCGGCGATGACGTGCATGGCCGATTTGATGTGGGCGAAGTGCTCCTCTTTCGAGACCGGGTTGCCGGCGCAGTCGTGATGGCCGGCGACGGCGATGATGCGCGAGCCGTGGTTGTTGACCGAGATCAGCACCCGCTGGCGGATAGACTCGACGGTCGCGGACGGGCCGCGCGCCAGAATGCCGTCCGCGCCGGCCTCGGTGATCGCGTCCACGTACTGGACGTTGTGCTGTATCTTGATCCAGTCGGCGACGGGCGTCTGCGCCCGGCCGTCCATGCAGTTGATCGCGGTGCCGAAGGTTCCCGTTGCCATACATCCACCCTTCTCAGGTTACGAATTGAACCGCGGAGGACGCGGAGTTAGTTTGAGGCGTTGGTGTCGCCCGCTTCAGGCTTGGTGGCGGTGGCGATGGTGAAGGAGTAGGCGCCGGGGCGCGGGAGATCGAGCGTGTCGCCGTAGTGCTCGTTCACCCAGAGTTCCAGGCGGCGCGCGGACTCGGCAAAGAGATCGTCGGGGACGTGCCAGGTGAGCGACCAGAGGCGCAGCGTGATGTTTTCGAGGGCGGCGCGCGGCGTCTCAGCCTCCGACCAGGTGACGGCGACCTGTTCGTGGATCGGCAGCCCACGGGCGCGCAGCTCGGCGACGATCTCGCCGTAGCCCTTGGCGCCGACACGCCGGGGCGTATAGCCCAGCTCGCGCACGACATCCTGCCAGTAGTCGCTGATGGCATCCAGCTCAGGGTTTTCGCGCCTGTCCTGGCCCAGCAGCAACGAAGCGCCGGGCCTGAGCACGCGGAACGTCTCGTCGAGCGCGCGGCGCCACTCCGGCACGAGATGCAGGATGTGGACGCCGACCACGGCGTCGAAGCGGTTGGCGGGGAAGGGCAGGGCGGTCATGTCGGCCATCGCGACGGCAAGCTCGCCCCAACCGGCTTCTGGCCGCTCTCTGCGCTGCGCATCGTAGTTGGCCGTCAGATGCTCGACCATGCGCGGCGAGATGTCCACGCCGGTGACGTTGACACCCTGGGCCAGCAGCGGCAGGGCGATGCGGCCGGTGCCGATGCCAAGCTCCAGCGTATCGGCGCCGCGCGCGAGACCACCGGCCGCGATGAAGCCGGCGGCGATGCGCTCGGGGACGTCGGGTGGGTAGCCGCGCGTGGCGTCGTACTGGTTGGCGACACGGTCGAACGAGACGGACTGCGACGATTGCGACATAGGGCGATGCTCCTGGCTGTAGCTATACCTATGCGCCGGTCATTGGCTGGAGGCAGAGGTGTCCTGCCGGCGCTTGGAGAGGCGGACCTGATAGACGGTGTAGCCGCGGCTGCGGTAGAGCTGGATGGCGGCCTCGTTGTCGGGTGAGGTGGCGAGGAAGACCTGGGAGAAGCGCTGTTCGTCGAGGAAGAAGCGCTCGGCGGCGTCGAGCAGGTGCATGGCGACGCCGAGACGGCGGTAGGCGGGATGGACCAGTAGCTCCTGGATGTAGCCGACTGGCTCCTCGGAGTCGGGGTCGATCTGGACGGTGGCGAGGAGCAGGCCGACGAGCTTCTCCTCGTTTGCCTCAGCGCGGAGGGCAACCCAGAGCAAGCCCTGGCCGGCGCGCAGCAGCACGAGGCTGGCGCGGCCGCGCGGGGTGGCGGGCGAGATGAACTCCTTGGCGGTGGTGCGGTCGGCGTCGGTGGCGGCGCGCACGGTGATGGACGCCTGCTCAGACGCCGAATTGGATGCCTGGTCGAATGCTGTCATTCCGCTGCCTCTCACGTTTGGCGCTCGCCGCCCGCCACAATTATACCGTTATATCGTGCCGCCGGGCAGTAGCGGCGCGGGCTTGACGGCGGCGGCGGCGAAGTCTACCCCGGCGGAGAAGTATTCGGGGTGACGGCGCGCGGCGGCGAGGCGGGCGATGAGGGCGTCAATCTGGTCGTCCGTGGCGAGGCCGGCGCGGCGCAGCAGTGGGCGGGCCTGATCGAGCAGGCGCCCTGGCCCGGTGATGCCGCCGAGGTCAGCATCCGAGTCGGTCTCGGTCTCAGTATTGGGCAGCATGTCGGCGGTCTCGGCGAAGGCGGTGGGGCGGACGCGGACGCGAACGAAGCCGGCGGCGCGCATGAGGGCGAAGATTTGGCGGCCGAGCAGCAGATCGGGGAAGCCGAAGGGGCGGGCGCGGCGGGCGAGGTCGAGCAGCGCGGCGAGGGCCTCGGCGTCGGGATAGAGGGCGCGCGCGCCCCAATCCGGTTCGATGGCGAGCGCGACGCCAGCGATGGCGAGGACGCGGTACATCTCGGCGGCGACGACGAGCGGGTCGGACTGGTGCATGAGCAGGCAGCGGCAGGCGACGAGATCGAAGGATTGGGGGGGGAAGGGGAGCGCGGCGGCGTCGGCCTGGGTGAGGATGAGGCGGCCGGCGCGGATGTCGTCCGCCAGCGCGGCGCGGGTGGCGTCCAGCAGGCGGGGATCGCGGTCGCTGGCGGTGAGGGTGGCGGCGGGCAGCGCGGCGAGCAGGGCGCGGGTGAAGACGCCGGAGCCGCAGCCAAGCTCCAGCACACGTGGAGCGGCGGTGGGGATGGGGTGGAGCGCGAGCGCGCCGCGCAGCTCGTCCAGGGTGCCGGCCCGCTGGGCGTCGAGCCGGGCGGCTTCGGCTGGGTCGTGCGCGCCGACGTAGCCTGCTCTACCGGGGGCGCTTCCGTTCGCTATCATGTGCGTCTCCTCCTTCCCCTGCCGATGATCTTGCCGTTTTTGCCACTTTTTCAATTCGCTACGATTGTGTCTCGCCGCGAACGCTGAATTCAAGCCGCTTTGCCGGAGTTGCCGTTGCCACGATGCGGCAAAAGCGGCAAGATTGTGGCAAGATCGCGGCAAAGGTGGCAACGTCATGGTGCCGTTTTTCGCTCGTAGGCGCGGCCGTGCCTGATGAGTGGCCGGAGAACGGGCATGAATGCCCCGGCTGCGCGTGATGGCGCCGCTGGATGCCGTGCCGCCTCATTGCGATGTCCGCAACTGCGCTGATAGAACAATGTTACCATATATAGGGATGGGCCTCAAGGGGAGGGTGTTACGCATGCGGTCCTTGACGTGGGATGCGGTGTTCGCCCGCCGGCTCGCGCGACAGCATCTCGGCGAGCCGGTGCCGTGCGCTCGGCTGGCCGCCGTCATCAGCGCGGTGGGGGGCGTGCAGGCGCAGGTGGGCGCCGCGGCGGGGCTGGCAATTGGGGCGCGGGTGGCGGACGTAACCCAACGGGACGTGCGGGCGGAATTGTGGGAGCGGCGCGGGCTGGTGAAGACCTACAGCCTGCGCGGGACGCTGCACCTGCATCCCGCCGACGAGATGCCGTTGTGGACGGCCGCGCGGCGGGCGCTGCCGGATTGGCGCGAGGGGCGCTGGCAAGCGGCGTATGGGCTGGAGCCGGCGCGGGCCGACGCCGTGCTGGCGGCGATGGCGGATGCCCTGGACAGCCGCTGCCTGACCCGTGCGGAACTGGCGGATGCGGTGGCCCAACGCGCCGGATCGTGGGCGCACGAGCGGATGGCATCCGTCTGGGCCGACCTGATCGGGATGGGGTTCGAGGCGGGGCTGCTCTGCTTCGGTCCGAGCCGGGGGAGCAGCGTGACCTTCGCGCGGCTGGATCAGTGGATCGGGCGCGGGGAGGAGGTGGAGCCCGACGCAGCGCTGGCGGCGATCTGCCGCCGCTACCTCGCCGCGTATGGCCCGGCCACACACGGCGATTTCTCAGAGTGGTTCGGCCGGCGGCGGTTGCCAACGGAGGCGGCACGCGCCCTCTTCGCGCGACTTGGCGGCGAGAACGGCGAGATCGAGGAGGTGGTGGTCGAGGGCAAGCGGGCCTGGCTGCCGACGGGCGACGCGGAGACATCGGAGACGCCGGGGCTGCCCGTGGGCGGGGTTCCGCGGCTGCTGCCGCAATACGACTGCTACATCCTCGGCAGCCGCTTCGGGCGCGAGCGCATCGTGCCGGAGGTCGCGCGGGCACGCCTGTTCGCGTACAAGAATGGGCGCTACGAGGGCGCGGCCGCCCGCCCGCTGCTGTTGATTGATGGCGTGGTCGCTGGCATGTGGGAGCGTCGCGCGCGCGGCAAGCGGATCGAGATTCGCGTGGAGCCGTTCGGCACGCTCACCGCCGGGCAGCGCGACCTGTTGGATGCGGAGGCGACGCGCGTGGGGGAATTCTTGGAGGCGAAAACAGTGCTCACGCTTGGCACGCTCGGCTGATCTCATCACAGACGGCGATGGAGAGAGAGCCAGATCACATCAGGCCGCCATCCCGCGCACGGGTGCGCCTCAATACGCGCGGCGGCGCAGCTCGGCGAGGCGGGTGACGGTGATGCGGTAGCGGTCGGTGGTGATGAAGTGCTTGTCGGTGAAGTAGCCCATCACTTTGTTGACGCTCTCGCGCGAGGCGCCGACCATCGCGGCCAGCTCACCCTGGGTGAGGCGCATCTCGATGCGGATGCCCTCCGGCGTGCGCGTGCCGTGCGACTCGGCCAGATCCAGCAGCTTTTTGGCGACGCGGCCATGCACATCCAGAAACAGCAAGTCTTCGATCATGGCATCGGTCTGGCGCAGGCGGTGTGAGAGGACGTTCATCACCTGGATGGCGATGCGCGGGTGGCGCATGACGGCGTTGATGAAGTCGGTGCGCTGGAGGGCGAACGTTTCCACCGCCTCAATAGCGACGGCGCTGGCGGAGCGGGGCTGGCCGTCCAGCAGGGCCAGCTCGCCGAAGTAGTCACCGGGACCGAAGACGGCGAGCGAGACTTCCTGGCCGTCCTGGCTGGTGATGTAGATTTTGACCTTGCCCGCGCGGATGACGTAGAGCACCTGGCCGGGGTCGTCGCGGTGGAAGACGATCTCGCCGGCGCGGAAGGTGCGGCGGCGCGCGGCGGCGCCCAGCTCGGCCAGGCTCTCGGCATCTAGCCCGGAGAAGAAGGGAACCTTCTCGATGGTGGCAGTGTGGTCGCTCGCGCTCGCGGCGTCCGCGCTGGCATGCCGCGGCTCGCTCGTCTCGATACCGGCAGTGGGCTTGCGCCGCGCCTGGGCGCCGGGGCCAGTGGGGGCGTCCGTGGCGTCCGTCGCGCGCCCGCTCTGGCTGTCGCGCGATTCGTCTGACATGCCGCGCCTTCCTCTCTCCGCACATGCCGCACGCGCACCGCTGCCCGCGCTCTCCCGCTCGCCGCCAGCGGTGGCGGGCAGATGATGCTGGGCGGCTTCATCTTATCGCGATGCGCCGGTGAGCGCAATGGGCGTCCTCACCCCCAACCCCCGCTCCTTGCGAGGAGAGGGGGAACCGTACCAGGGGGCGATGAACATTTCCGCGAAGTATCCCGGCTAGAGCGTGGGGACACCGTATTCGACGGCGTCGGCGTAGACGCGATAGCCAAGGGCTTCGGCGACGCGGGCGGCGGGGATGTCCGCCGCGCCGTGGCGGTAGATCGGCAGCCGCTCGGCGGCGAAGACGGCTTTGGTCGCCCGCGAGACGACGGCGCGGGCCAGGCCGTGGCCGCGCAACGCCTCGGCGTCGGTGCGGACGCCGATCTCGGCGACGTGCGGCGAGTGCGGGCGGATGCCAGCGTGGGAGATGATGCCGCCCTCGTCGCGCACGACGTAGACGCCGCCACTATAGCGGGCGAGCAGGCCGAGCGCCACCGGCTCCAGCTCGTTGCCTTCGTCCAGCGGCTCGATCCACTCCTGCCATTGACCGATGTAGGGCGCGAAGCTGGCGCGGCTGACGAAGCGGATGTGTGTGTGGCAGTCGTCCGGGCTGGCGACACCCAGGCCGGCACGCGGGGATGCGCTCGTGACCAGCGTATGGAGGGCGCGCAGGCCGTTGCCGCCGTCGGCGAAGAGGCGCTCCGGCGGCAGCTCGCGCAGCAGCGCGGCGACAGGCGCGCGCAGCTCCGGCGCGACGGCGACGAGGCCGGCGCGACGGCCGGTGAGGTCCGCCGGGGCGATGGGGGAGAGAATCGAGAGCAGCGAGCGCCGCCCAAAGAGCAGCGCGACGGGGTCGCACTCGGCGCGGGCGGTGAGCACGGACCAGCCGGGGCGGCAGAGATCGGTTGACGAGCAGCCGAAGAGCATGCCGTAGTGGACGCGCAATGTCGTGAGCGCCTGGGCGTCGTCCATGACAACGCGGTCTTTGTGTGCCATCGTCCCGCAGACCTCTACGCCGCCCGTGCTGGTCGCGCCAGCCGGTGTAGCAGCAGCCTATCCGGTGCGACTAGCCGCGCGCCGGCCCATGCGTGCTGGGCGCGCATCCACCAGCGACCACGCGGCTGCCAGGCGGGATCCCAGGCGTCGCGCGGGCCGGGGGAGCGGGTGTGCGGCCCCGGTCGCGCGAAGAGCCGGTCGAGCCGGTTCGGTGTCGTCTTGCTCATGCGCGCATTGTACCGCAGGGAGGTCGCCCGCGCTACTGCCGAGACATGTGTGGCGTGGCAGAGGAGGCGAGCGTTATGGCGGGCATGATTGCCGAGGTGATCGCGGAGCTGTCGGAGGGGGCGGTGGGGTGGCAGCGGGTGTGGTGAGCCACGATACAATATGAAGTTAATACGTTCACTTCGTTAGACCGTCCGTCGCCTATTCCGGGGTTCCGTGCGGCAGATTGGACGTGGGGCGAGGAGATGAGAGATGACAGAGCCGATCCGGGGGGATGGGGGCGGGATGGAAATCGCGGAGATTGAGGTGCGCCCGGCCGTGGCGGCCGACCGTGCGGCGGTGCTGGCGTTTGGCGGCGAAGAGCGCGAAGTTGGCGCTGTGACGGCGAAGCGCTGGGACGCATGGCTGGCGGATGAGGACGGCGCGCTGCTGGTCGCCGTTCTGGACGGGCGCCCGGTGGGGGTAGTGGACGTGCGGGTGATGTCGGCGGACACGGGATGGCTGGAGGGCCTGCGCGTGGACCCGGCCTATCGCGGTCGTGGTGTCGGCCGAACGCTGCTCTCGCGGGCGCTGGCAGCGGCGGATGCGCGCGGCGTCGCGATTGTGCGCCAGTTTGTCGCGCCGGACGACGCCATTTGCCTGAAGCTGCTCAGGCGCTTCGGCTTCGCGCATATCGCGGAGGTCGAGCGCTATGAGGGGCCGGCGCTGGTGGAGGAGGAGACGGATTCAGGGATCGAGGTGGAGGCGGAGCAGGTGGAGGATCAGGCGGATGAGCTGGCGGACCAGGCGAATGAGCCGGGAGGGCGGCGGCTGACGCTGGCGGGTGAGGAGGACTTGGGGCGCATCCAGGAGTGGCTGGAGCACTCGAATCTGGCGCCGTTCAATGACGGGTTCGAGTTCCTGAGCGATGGGGCGCGCAAGCTGGTCGAGCCGGCACTGCGGAAGTATCTGCGGGCGGGGCACATCTGGCTGCTGGAGGAGTGGGAAACGATCCAGGCGCTGGCGGTGGCGCTGGAAGGCGAGGGCGCCTCAGCGGGCACGCTCGAAGTGCGCTACATTGATGGGTCGTCAGAGGGGATCAGCCGGCTGGCGCTGGTGCTGCGCGAGGTGGCGGCGGAGCGCGAGCTGGCGTCGGTGGCGCTCTGGCTGCCGCACCTGCTGATCCTGCGTGACGCGATGGACGGCGCGGGCTATACGCTGGCGAGCGATGGGCCGCTGTGGATCTTCACGCGCGTGTTGTGAAGCGCGCGAAGCGCTCCCGCATATCCTTATAGAAGGCGGGATCGGCGGCCTCTGCCTCGGCACGTCGCCGCGCTGTCTGCGCTCTGATCTCGTCGAAGAACGCATCCAACTCGGCCTGATGCTCCAGGTAGTAGGCGATCGTCGCGTAGATCGCGACCAACGGCAGGCTTGGGTAGCTCTGCTGGATGCGCTCGGGCGCGCGATGGCGCCGCCATGCCGCGATGACGCTGTAGACGCTCACGCGGCTGTCCCCGACATACCAGTTGCCATCGCGGAGACGCACGTACTTTTCCATGACCTGCATAGCGTCACACCTCTGCATATGTTGGCGAGGTCGCGAGCGGCGCTACCATCATGGGCAGTATACAGCGCACGTGCGCTGGAGCCTGGAGCCTATACCGCGCCCTCGTCGGCCAATGATCGGCGCGGACGGGGCGCTCCCTCGATGCGGACGGCGGCAGCTCACGGCCGCGGCAGGCCGTAGATCGCGCTGAACTTGTCGTCG
>JAICVS010000043.1 GCA_025935195.1 Ktedonobacterales bacterium | reverse complement strand
ATCTCGCCCTTCTTATGGTAAATTAGTTCTATCATCGCGGCGCCGCCTACGCCGCTGGCACCTGAACAACCGCATAGCGCGCCACACACGCCAGACTGACTGACTGACTGTCAGTCACCGGCGCCCCCGGCATAGTGGCATGGCTCTGGTCGCAACCTGGCCGCAACCGCGCACCCACCCGTGCCGTTTTTGCCGCCCACCGTGCCACTTCGTTGCCATCTCTTGCCGTTTCTTGCCGCTTTTGCCACCCAGAACGCGCAATGTCACGTTGCCGTGGACGGCAAACCGGCTTGAATTCAGCGTTTGAGCGGAGTATATCCTCGACACGAGGCTGAAAAGCGGCAAAAACGGCAATGTTGACCATCCCACTCAACAATGCCACCCAGGATGAGCCTCCGCATTTATGCCGGGAGGCCGCAAAGAGGCGCGGCTTCAACTGCCGGCTGTGAGCGTCTAGCCCTCATGCCGGGGCGCATCCCTCACCACCATCCATGACCGCCCATCTCCCCCGTCCTTGTGTTCCATAAGTGCCACGCCCCGAAAGAATGATCCCCCGCGAGTGACCGCATCTCCCCGCATCCTATCTGCTGCCAGGATGCTTGCCACACTCTGTGGCATATGCTATAACTCGAACACAGTTTCAACCTCTCCCACTGGAAGGCGCACCCTTCATGCCATCCCCTGACAAACTGTCATCCGATCTCGCGAACCTCGATGAACGTGCCGTTGAGCCGCTTCCCCCTTCCCTGGCACGGAAGGGGGCCAGGGGGGGAGGTCCGCGCGACGACGACGGCACTGATGGCGACGACGGCGACGACGCGACCGCCGATCTCTTCGCCGCGCTCAGTGAGGACGCGGACGAGCCGCCGGCGAGTGATGCGGCCGACCAGCGGAACGATCCGCGCGAGGGAACAGGCGAGCCAGAGCCAGCGGACATGCTGCCGCCGTTGAGCGCGCGCGAGCCGTTCGCGCTGCCGTTCACGCCCCAGTTGGATGTTCAGCCGCGTCCCTACCAGCGCGAGGCGGTGGACGCCTGGCTGCGCGCCAGCGGGCGCGGCATCGTCGTGCTGCCCACCGGCGCCGGCAAGACAATCGTCGCCTTCGACGCCATCGCCCGGCTCGGCGTGCGCACACTCGTCGTCGTACCGACCATTGAGCTGCTGCGCCAGTGGCGGAGCGGCGCCGCGCAACACCTCACCGCACCCGAGTCGGATGTCGGCGCCATCGGCGGCGGCGAGCGCACACGCGGGCCGATCACCATCATCACCTACGACTCAGCCGCCATGCCCCGCCGCAAGCTAGACGACTTCGGCCTGCTCGTCTTCGACGAGGCGCACCACCTGCCCGCGCAGAGCTATCGCGCCATCGTCGCCAAATGCGCCGCCCCCTGGCGGCTGGGGTTGAGCGCCACGCTGGAGCGCGCCGACGGCCGCCACGAAGAGCTGAACGAACTGATTGGCCCACTCGTCTACGAGCGTGGCACCGAGGAGCTTGCCAGTCAGAAGCACATTGCCGCCTACCGCGAGCGCCGCGTCTACGTAGACCTCACGCCGGAGGAGGAGATGCGCTACGAGGCGCTGATGGCCGAATGGCGCTGGTATCTGGCGACGCGCCGCTCACAGCTTGGCGACGGCCCCGGCATGTTCGCCGCGCTCATCCGCCGTAGCGGCTTCGACGCCGACGCGCGCCGTGCGCTACGCGCGCACCACGAGGCGCGGCTGGTGGCGATGAACGCCTCGGCCAAGATCGCCGCCATCGAGGAGCTGCTGCGCCGGCATGCCGGCGGCAAGGTGCTCATCTTCTCCGAGTACGTCGAGATGGTGGATCGCGTCAGCACGGCGCTGCTGCTGCCCGCCATCACCTACCGCACACCCCCGGCCGAGCGTCGCGCCATCCTCGAAGGCTTCCGCTCCGGCGCGCTCACCAAGCTCGTCACCGGCCGCGTGCTCAACGAAGGCGTGGACGTGCCAGACGCCAATGTGGCAATCGTCGCCAGTGGCAGCGCCTCGATGCGCGAGTACGTGCAGCGCCTGGGGCGTGTGCTGCGCCCGAAGCCCACCGAGGCCCAGCTCTACGAGTTGATCTCGCGCCGCACCACCGAGCGCAACGCCGCCCGCCGCCGCCGTCCCAAGCGCAAGACACCAGCCGGCACCCCATGATGCCTGGCTCTCATTACCCCCTTATCCTGGGGTGTTGGCATACCTTCCACCCTCGTTGGATACGGGATTACCCCTGGCATTTATGCCGGGAAGCCACCAAATGACACCATTGCCGGGAAGCCGGCGCATCTCCTACCATCATCACCCTGGAACTGGAAGCAGCCCATGCTCAAGCTGGCCGACATCCGCAAGACGACACGGCGCACCAGCGCGGGCGACCTACGCTCGGTGCATCCGCGCCTGCTGCGCGACCGCTCGCTCGCCCCGCGCATCGAGATGACGCTGCGCTACATGGAGTCCATGCTGGGCCGGCCGCGCCGCGAGCTGGACGCCGAGGTGGTGGTGCAGCTCTTCGGCGACCACAAGCTGGCGCGCGCCATCGTCGCCTGCCTCGCCTCCACCTATCGCCACCGCGCGCGCACATTCATCGAGGTGCTACCTGAACAGCACTGCGCCGCGCTGGCGCGAGCGGGCATCCTGACGCCCAGCGATCTGCGCCTGTGGGTCTTTCGTCGCGTCAACGCCGAGCTGCGCGGCTTCGCCGGCGCCGCCGAGCGGGCGAGCTTCCTGCGCACCGTCGCGATGGAGCTTGAGCTGCCGCCGGATCAGATGGACACGCTGCTCGCGCTGGACGCGCCAGCCAACGCCGTGCTGAGGCGCATCGGCCCGCGCCCAACGCCGGAGGATGTCATCGCCCGCTTCAACTACGAGACGGTGGCCGCGCTACTGGCGAACGCGCCGCTGCTGCGCCTCTCGCTGCGCGCGGCGGGCGACGCGCCGAGCATTCGCGCCCTGTGTGACGCGCTGGACGTGCGCGCCGAGGTTGCCGGGCGCGAGCTGGTGCTGCACGGGCGGCAGGACGCGCTGAACGGCTGGGCGCGTCATGGCACGCGGCTCGTGCGCCTGCTCTCCACCCTGCTCGTCTGCGGACTGCCCGCGCGCGCTGGTGAGGCGACGATAGCCGCACCAGATGGCAGCGAATGGCTGTTCCGCCTCGATGCCGAGATGCTGGCGTACCTGAGCGCCGCGCCCGCCGGTGACGCTCCGTTCGCCGCCGCCGATGTGCTGGCCTGCTGGCGGCGGGCGGACGCCTTCGCCGCCGAGGTCGCCGCGCTGCGCCGCTCTGGATCGCTGGATGCTGGCTGGGCGCTGCGCCGCGCCGCCGAGCCGTTGGTGCTGGACGGCGTCGTGCTGCCCACGCTGTTCTCCCTCACCATGGGCGCGAGCCGCATCCTCCTGGCGCCGCCGCCCGCCACGCCCGCCGCCCGCGACCAATTCACGCGGCTTTCCGAGCGCCTGCCACTCGTCGTGCTGGACGCCGCCGCCGAAGCCGAAAGCGATAGCGCGGCATCTACGGCGCCTGATGAAACAGCACCATCGGCGCTGCGCTATGCGCGGCGCGGTGACGCGGCGGCGCTGCCGGACCTGATCGCGCGCGCCGTCGCGCGGGTGGAGCGGCGGGCGGCGGGCGCGCGTGTCGAGGCACTGCTGGCGGAGGTGGAGCGGGCCGGCGTGCTGACCGAGCCGCTGCTGGCCGAGCGTCTGGGCTGCGCCGAGGAAGACGTGCCGGCCGCGCTGGAGCGCCCATCGCTACGCGTGGCAAGCCAGCGGCGTGGCCTGCGCTACGTCGAAGGCTTCGGCCTCTGCCGTGCGGATGTGCTGGCGCGGGCGCGTGAGGCGGCGGATGACGTCACGCGGCTGCGCGGCGAGCAGCCCGTAGGCCAGGCATGGGTGCTGCGCCAGCTCGGCCGGCGCCTGCGCCAGGTGACGGGTGCGAGCGAGGGTATCGAATGTCTGATCGCCTATCTCGGTGCGGCGTAGCCGCCAATCCAGCCGCTCCCACGCTCCAGCCGCGCTCAGTCCTCCCCCAGCCGCAGCGCGCGCCGCAAAGTGCGCGTCGCAAAGACGCGCTGGATCGCCAGCGCGGCCATCAGGATGAGCGCCAGTGCGGCGTACACCACGAGCGTGCCCTGGGCATCGAACGCCAGCGCGAACGGCGGAATGCCCAGCCCGCTGGTATCAATCGTTCCCGCGTCCGTGAGCGCGGCCGTGAAATCCAGGTATGGCAGGGTAGCGACCGCCACCAGCAGCCCCAGCAGCGTGCCGGCCAACAGACCCACCGCATAGACCGCCACCTGCTGCGTGACGAGCACGCGCGTCAGCTCTCTGCCCCCCAGCCCCAGCGTACGCAGCACCGCAAACGAGACCATCCGGCGCCGCGCCGCCGCCACCACATCCAGCGCGCTCGCCAACAACAGCAGCAGCAGCGCGATTGGCACCCCCGCCAGCAGCAGCGCGCCCATACCGGCGGCCAGTGGATCGGACTGGAGCTGCCGTGTGAGCGCGGTCCGGCTCGTGACACGCTGCACATTCAGCGTCGCCTGCGCTCGCAGGCTAGCGGCAAGCGTGTCCTCGCCCGCCGCGGGCACGCGCATCCAATACTCATTTGGGCCGATAAACTCCGGCGGCAGCCCATCGGAGGCGGCGACGGCCGCGGCCAGCGCGTCGCGGTTGAGGATCACATAGCCCGGCCCACCGCTAGCGAACAGCGTCGGGAAGTCGCGCACGATCCCAGCCACCACCCAGGCCGTGTCCGCGGTCTTGCCAGGGTCGCCCACTTCGAGGTGGAAGCGATCGCCCGGCGCCAGATGGAGTGCGCTGGCGAAATCGGCGGAGACGATGGCCGAGTTGGCGATGGCGGACGTCTCCGGCCTGACGGGGCTGGCGAGCCGCGACATGAGGGCGGAGAATGGCTGGTCGGCGTAATCGTCGCGCCAGTAAGCGGTGCGCGCGAAGGTCGCCGGGTCAATGCCCAGCGCCGGGATAGAGAGACCGCCCTGGTCGGATACCGTCGCCACGCGCTCGCGCAGCACGCCAGTGATGGCTGTCGCGCCCGGTGCCTGCGCGAAGGCCGCCTCGGTTCGCGCCACCTGCGTCGTGCCCTCGATCAGATTCTCCAGCTCCAGCCGCACGTCCGCCCCAGTCTGGTAGGTCGCGCGATCCGCCGCGTTGCGCGCAAGCGAGGCGCGGTAGGTCAGCGCGAAGAGGCACAGCGCCGCCGCGAGCGTGAGCAGCAGCGAGAAGCGCACCGCGCCGCGCGGCACGCGCGCGAGGTCCGCGAAGGCCAGCACACCTGGGGCGGCACGACGACGCGCGGCCACACGCAGCGCGAGCGCCATCACCGGCGCGAAGAGCCGCAGCCAGAGCAGCGCGCCCGCCAGCAACAGCAGGCCGGGGGTTGCGAGCAACAGCAGGCTCATCCCGCTCTGCTGGCCCAACTGGGCACGGGCGCCGAGGCCGCCGAACTGGCTGAGATCGAGATACCCCGCCACACAGAGGAGCGCCAGGCCGAGGTCCAAATGGTAGCGTACCCAGAAGGGCCGCCGCGCTGGGCGGGCCGCCTCCTGTCGTTGGGCGAGCACATCGCTGCCCGCGCTGCGCCAGGCCACGCCGAGCAGCACAGCGAGGCCGAGCAGCACACCGGCGGCGACGGCTGGCAGCACATCCGGCGAAACGGCCAGGCGCGCATCCGCGGCGAGGTCCGCTGGATGGCTCGTGAGCGCTGTGGCGGACGGGATGGCGTGGCTCAGCAAGAGTGGGCTGAGCGCGGCAGCCAGCGCTGGCCCGGCGAGGGCGGCGAGTGTCGTGGGAGCGAGGCCGTAGAGGGCGAACATGGCGACGACCTGCCCCCGGCTCGCGCCGCGGCTGGTGAGCGTGGCGGTCTCCGGCGCCGCGGCCTCGACCATCAGCCCTGCCATGGCGGCGATGTAGAGCAGCGCCAGCCCGACCAACTGCGCGACGACGATGTAGAGCGGCTGCGCACTGAGGACGAATTGTTGCTTCACGCCGGGCAGCAGCGTGTCGAGCAGCGTCGAGACGCCGGACGCGGGCAGCTGCGAGACGAACGGCGTCCGCGAAACCACCTCCGTGTCGAAGCGCGTGCGGAAGGCGCCCACGGCCTCTGTGATCGCCGGGATGTCGCTGGCTCGCAACGTGGCGACATTGGTGAAGTACACGTAGTGCAAGTTCATGCCGAGATCGGGCGGGCCGCCGCGACGCCCCGCATTGCCGCCCGGAAGCGGGGTCAGCGTGCCGAGGGCGGCGAAGAAGCCGCCGCGCGTCAGCACAAGCGGAAAGATCGGCGGGGGCGGCGGGAAGGTGTTCACCGGAGAGGGCTTGAACGTCTGGCCGTTCCAGAATGGGTCGCGCTCGTCGCGGGGCGACCAGATGCCGCTGACGCGCATGGTGACGACGCCGGGATTGCCGACCTGCGGGCGCAGCGTGACGGTGTCGCCGACTCGCAGGCCCGATTCCGGCGTGGCGAGCGCCTCGGCCGCGCCATCCACAGTGGCGTCGCCGGGGAGCCGGCCGGCCAGCAGGCGCATGTGCGGCAGGGTGGTGCCGAAGTCGAACCCAAGCGGCCGCCCCAGCGCGCCCTTCACCGTCAGGTCCGCCTGCGCGGCGTCGCGCCCATCAATCTGGTCGAACGACAGCACCGGCGCTTCGAGATAGTCGTTGGAGGTGAGCGCGATGCGGGCCAGGTAGGTCTGGGCCAGGGCGCGAACCTGCTCGTCTATGAACGCGGCGGTGTCGGCGGAGATCTTCGCGCTGGTCACGTGGGCTTCGATATTAACCTCAGCGGGAGGGCGGGCCAGGGCGGCGCGCATCTGGGCGTCGCTGTTGAGGCCGACGTAGAGCGGCACGGCGGCGAGCAGCGCGACCGCCGCGAGCATGCCCATGCCCACCAGCGCGAGCATCGGCCAGGTTCGCCGCAGGCCCGTCCACGCCACGCGCAGCGGCAGAGCCGGCGCATGACCGGACTGGCCGCGAATCTTGTGTTGCGCCGGCGCAGGCGATGCGTCGAGGGTCGCGTGGCGTGCCATCCGATCCTCCGCCTCGTCTTCACGAGTGTGTCCACAGGTGGGACGGGGGGAGCGGCCGGGATTTTACGACGGAGCTGGCGTGCGGCGATATGCCACTCATGACGGCGCTAGCGCAAGCGCTCGCCAAAGAAGGCGAGGATGCGCTCCCAGGCATCCTGAGAGGCGGCGGCATCGTAGGCGCGACCACGGTCGTTGAAGAACGAGTGTTTGGCGTCGGGGTAGACCTTGATGTCGTGGGGAATGCCGTAGCCGTCGAGCGCGGCATCAAGCTTGCGGCCGTGCGAGGCGGTGAAGTCCTTGCCGGGGTAGGAGCCGACCACGGGGCAGGAACGCTTGACGGCCGCGAACGGCTTGGGGTTGACGCCATAGAACGGGGCGATAGACTTCAGCCGGTCATCGCCGCAGGCCCAGGCGATGGCGAAGCCGCCGCCCATGCAGAAGCCGACGGCGCCGAGGCGAGCGGCGTCCACCTCCGGCCGGGCGGCGAGATAGGTCAGCGCGGCCTTCAGCTCCGCCTGGCTGGGGTTGTCAAGTGGTTTGAACTGCATCTGGCCCATGAAGCGGGCCATGCAGACGGCGCGATTGCGCCCGGCGAAGAGGTCCACCGCCAGCGCGGCGTAGCCCACTCCCGCGAAGCGCCGCGCGATCTCCTTGATGTTCTCGTTCAGCCCGAATATCTCGTGGATGACGACGACAGCGGGGAATGGCCCCGATCCGTCGGGCAACGCGAGATACGCCGGGCGCGACTGGCTGCCGAAGGGGAACTGGATGGTCTCCGCGTGAACCTGATCTGCCGGCACTGCCATTGCTGCTTGCTCCTCTCGCTCAGGATATGTGCGCGGCGGCTAGCGCAGGTGGCGCAGCACGAGCCGCTGGAAGTGGCGCAGGCCGCGCTCGCGGCTGAGCATGAGCTTGCCGCGCTGGAAGTAGCCGGAGCCAAGGCCGCGCTGCACCGACTCGCAGAGGACGATGTCCTCCTCCTGCACCTGATCAATGAACGTGACGAAGTCGCGCACCTGCTCGTCGCTCACGGCGTCGGCGAAGCAGTAGTCGTAGACGGCGAGCGTGCGGTCCACCGCCAGCGGCAGGAAGAGGTTGAGCGAGACGTTGCCGGGGCCGGGGTAGATGTTGATGGTGAAGTTGGGCCAGAGGTAGGCGTAGAAGCCCTCGCGCACACCGCCGCTCGTGTCGTAGGGATGATGATTGCTCTTGCCCGCGACGGCGGATGCCTTCAGCGCGCCGGTCTGCGTGGAGAAGTGGTCGTACTCGGTGACGACGTAGTCGTTGACGTCGATCAGGTCGCAGAAGGATGGATGGGCCACCGGGCAGTGATAGCACTCCAGGTAGTTGTCTACGACGGCCTTCCAGTTGGCGGCGATCTCGTAGGTGCGGCGCACGCGGCGCTTGAGGCCGGCGAGATCCAGCCCGGTGGCGGCGACGAGCGCGGGCAGCTCGCCCAGCACGGATGCGAGCGGCGCGGCGTGGCGGTCCGGGTTGACGAAGATGAACGGCCCCCAGGTCTCGACGGGCAGCGAGATGAGCGGGAAGGCGGCGCGATCGAAGCCCGGCTCGTCCTTCATGCCAGGCGCGGCGCGCAGGCTGCCATCGAGGTTGTACGTCCAGGCGTGGTAGTGGCATTGCAGCGTGGCGCGTTGGCCGCGTTCGGCCAGCACCAACTCGGAGCCGCGATGACGGCAGACATTGACGAATGCCCGCAGCGCGCCTTGCTCGTCGCGCAGCACGACCACCGGCACCGCGCCGAGCCGCACCGTGAAGAAGTCACCGGGGCGTGTCACCTGCTCCGCCAGCCCGACGTACTGCCAGGCGCGGCGGAAGATGTGATCACGCTCGCGCGCGAAGACGTCTGGGTCGGTGTACCACGCGCCGGGCAGCGTGTAGCCCTGGTCAAGCGATTCCGCCAGCGCATCCCCCGCGCGGTTCGTCGTCGTCTCTACTGCCATGTCCAACTCTCTATTTCTCCTCCGCGTCCTCTGCGTCCTCCGCGGTTCAATCTCCGTCTCTTACCCGACCAGCAGGACGTGGATCTCGCCGGGCGCGTGGACGCCGATGGCGAGGGATTGCTCGATGTCGGCGGAGCGGCTGGGGCCGGTGTGAAAGCACAGGCTGGCGGGCAGTGGCCCGGCCTGCGCGTAGTGGGCGATCACATCCGCGACACGCGGCACGAGGCGCGCGACTGGCACGACGGCGACGTAGGCCGGCGGCAGCAGCGTGACGGCGCGACCGCGCTCCGGCGAGGTAACGAGCACGAGGCTGCCGGTCTCCGCGACGGCGTATTCCGCGCTGGAGAGGCCGAGGTCGGCGGTCGCGCAGAGGGCGCGGGCGTCGGCATCGCGGCCCCAGACGGCGACGCGGGTGCCGGCGGCCGCCAGCGGCGCGTCCACGCCGAGCGCGTCGGTTGGCTCGTCGCCCCAGCGCACCAGCAGCGTCGCACGCTTGTGCCGCGCCAGCTCGATAATGTAGTCGCGGGCGGCGGTCTCATCGGCCACACGCGCGCCGGTGCCGCTGAGCGCGCGTAGCTCGGCCAGGAACCGCTCCGGCAGCTCGTCGGCGGATGGTTCCCAGACGGGCGGGCGCGGGCGGCTCGGCGTCCAGACGCTATCGGGTGCGACGGTCGGCTGGTAGTGTTCGTGGGGACGAGCGCCGCTCGATTGGATGCGCTCGCGCACGTGGGCGAGGAACTGTTCACGGTCGGCCATGTCAGATACCCTCCTTCCAGCGATCACGGAAGGAGGCGCCGGCGATGGGGGGCAGGTCGCGCGTGCCGGTCCAGCGGTCCGCGGGCCGGGGCGCGCGGCGGATGCTGCCCGCCGAGATGAAGGGGGCCTGGGCGATGCGGCCGGCGGCGGCGCCCAGGCGGTAGGCGGCGGGGTGGGCCATGGCCTGCGCGAAGCCGGCGAAGAGGAGCGATTGATCACGGCCGGCCAACCCTTCGCGCGTCTCGCGGTTGCGCAGCTTCAGCAGCAGATCGTGTAGCGGGATGCCGACGGGGCAGGCCTCCCAGCAGGCGCCACAGAGCGACGAGGCGTTGGGCAGGTCTTTGGCGGCGGCGTCGCCCTTGAGCAGGGGGGTGATCACGGCGCCGATGGGGCCGGAGTAGGTCGAGCCGTAGACGTGGCCGCCGACCTGGCGGTAGACCGGGCAGACGTTGAGACAGGCGCCGCAGCGGATGCAGTAGAGCGCCTCATCGAACTCGGTGCCGAGTATCTGGGAGCGGCCGTTGTCGAGCAGCACGAGATGGAACTCTTCGGGGCCGTCGCTCTCGCCGGGGCGACGCGGGCCGGTGATCAGGTTGGTGAAGACGGTGAGCTTCTGGCCGGTGCCGCTGCGCGCCAGCAGTTGCAGGAAGACCGAGAGATCGGCGACACGGGGCAGCAGCTTTTCTATGCCGACGACGGCGATGTGGACCGGCGGCAGGCTCGTGACCAGGCGGCCGTTGCCCTCGTTGGTGACCATCACGATGGTGCCGGTCTCGGCGATGGCGAAATTGGCGCCGGAGATGCCGATCTCGGCGGCAAGGAACTTCTGGCGCAGGCGGCGGCGGGCGAATTGCATCAGGTCTTCGACATCGGGCGGCACCGGCTCGCCGGCGACCTGGGAGAAGGTCTCGGCGACCTGGAAGCGGTTGAGATGGACGGCGGGGGCGATGATGTGGGAGGGCGGCTCGCCGCGCAGTTGGATGATCCACTCGCCGAGGTCGGTCTCGACGATCTCCAGACCGGGATGCAGCTCCTCCAGCCGGTGGTTCAGCTCGATCTCCTCGGTCGCCATGCTCTTCGATTTGACGATGGTGCGCGCGCCACGGCGGGCGACGATGCCGCTGATGTAGGTGATGGCGTCGGCGCCGTCACTGGCGAAGTGGACGTGGCCGCTGGCGCGCTCGACGGCATCGGCGAGACGCTCCAGGTAGGTGTCGAGGTGGGCGATGACGTCTTGCTTGATGGCGTAGGCGCGCTCGCGTAGCTCCGGCGCGTCCGGCAGCGCGGCCAGGGTGGCGGTGCGGCTGCCGGCCAGGCGTGTCTGCGCCATGGCGAGCGAGTCATGCAGAAACTCGTCTTTGAGCGCCGCGCGGCCGCGCGCGTTGAAGTCGCCGCCGGCATGTTCGGGGCCGGTAGGGCGGGTGTCTACGGTGTCGCGCTGCCGCGCTGGCTTGGGGGTCGTCGTGCGCGCCATGTGTGCCTCCTAGCCCTGGTCGTCATCCCGGCTGTTCGCGTCAGAGTCGGGACCGAAGCCCGCATCGAGCACCTGGGCCAGATGCAGGATGCGCGTGGGATGGCCGGTGCGGGCGAGCCGGCCGCCAAGCTGCATGAGACAGCTCGAATCGCAGGAGATGAGGGTGTCGGCGCCGGTCGCTTCCAGTGCGCGCGCCTTCTCGTCGGCCATGGCGGTGGAGACGTCGGGCATCTTGACGGCGAAGGTGCCACCGAAGCCGCAACAGAGCGCGTCGTTCTCCCACTCGACCAGCTCTAGCCCACGGACATGGCGCAGCAGCGAGCGCGGTTCCGCGAAGAGGCCCAGCTCGCGGCGCTGGTGGCAGCCGGTGTGGAAAACGGCTTTGCCGCTGTAGGAGGCGCCGACATCGCCGGCGCCCAGCACGTTGACGAGGAAGTCGGAGAGCTCACGCACGCGGCCGGAGATCGGTTCGGCGCGGCGGGCGTCGTGGGGGTAGCGGCGGAAGACGAAGGGGTAGTAGTGGGCGACCATGGTGGCGCAGGAGCCGGACGGGCAGACGATGTAGTCGCAGCGCTCGCGTTCGAGGGTATGCGCGAAGACGTCGAGGAAGTGGCGGGCGACGGTGCGTGTGTCGTCGAAGAAGCCGGAGTTGAAGGCGGGCTGGCCGCAGCAGGTCTGGCCTTCGGGATAGACGACCTCGACGCCCAGCCGGCGCAGCACACGCACGGTGCTGACGCCGACTTCGGGGGCGAGCAGGTCTACATAGCAGGGGATGAAGAGGGCGACGCGCATGGTGGAACCTCCGAGGAACCTCCGAAGCCGGCGCGGAGGCGAGGCCGCGGGATACGACGCCTGCCGCTCCATTGTGGCGGATAGGGCGAGGCGTGGTCAAGGTCGGACGGCGAGGGCGGCTCCCCACGCCAGCCAGCCGGCGGGTACACCCGCGCCTGGGGGCCCGCAGCCACGAAACCTGCCTGTGCAGGTTGGGGAGCGTTACGCGCTGGCAATGTTGACTGGGATGGTCACCATTGCCGTTTTTGCCGCTTTTTGATGGTGTGTTAGGCGGCACTTCCTTTCGGATGCTGAATTCAAGCCGTGTGACGCGATCCGGCAACTTGACGTTTCATGTTATGGGCGGCAAAAGCGGCAAGAAACGGCAACACAGTGGCAAGGTGGATGGCAAAAACGGCATGGTTTGATGGGGATGTGGGTTGTCCACACAGCCATGCGCACACTTGCATGCGGGCGAGATGGGCGGGTTCGGGCGAATATGCGATTGTCAAGGTGCTGGCGCGGATGGGTGGCCGCGTGATGATGGAGCTAATTTACCACGACCAGGGTGGGAAGTCAAGGAGAGTGTTAGCGGATTGCCAGGGAACCTCACCCCCTACCCTCTTCCCTGGCAGGGAAGGGGCAGCCAGGCGAACGTTGGTGGCAGAGCGCCAGGGGATCGCGGCCATGAGGGGGTGTGATACTGCCTGGTGGTGACTGGTCGTCATTCGTTATCGTCACTGTTGGCTCCCGGCATGATGGACCTTTACAAAATAGGACGGACAGACCGCCCGCGCGGGCCGGCCGGCGATTGAAATCGCGCCTGGAGGGCCTCCGGCCGCGAAGTCTGCCTACGCAGACTGGAGAGAGCGGCGAGGTGTCCACATCTATTGGTAAAAGTGCATCAATCGCGCCTGGGGGGCGTGCCGCCGCGACGTCCGCCATCGCGGACTCAGAATTGGAGCGACGCGGGCGGCGCTGGCCGCGCCTGTGGCCGGGTGGCTATTGCCCCGGCGCGGGGGGAACGGCCTCCGGGGCGACCAGCACGCGCACGCTCGGCTGTGCCTGTTGCGGCACGTCTTCCAGCAGGCGTATGACGATGGCGCTGATGTTGTCCTCGCCGCCGTTGGTGTTGGCCTCGCGCACGAGCAGCTCGGCGGCGGCGCGCGGGTCAACGGCGCCGCGCAGGATGCTCTCGATCTGTGGGTCGCGCACCATCTCCCAGAGGCCGTCCGAGCAGAGAAGCAGTTTGTCGCCGGCTTGCAGCGGCACCTCGAAGGAGTCGATCTCGACGTCGTCAAACTCGCCGCCGAGGCTGCGGTAGATCTGGTTGCGGCGCGGGTGGGTGTAGACGTCTTCGGGGCGGATGACGCCAGCGGCGACGAGGCTGGCGACGACGGAGTGATCGGTGGTGATCTGGCGCAGCCCCATTTCGGGACTCATCAAGTAGGTGCGGCTGTCGCCGACGTTGACGATATACGCCTGGTCGTCCACGACGAGTGCGGCGGTGATGGTCGTACCCATGTCGGCGCGCTCGTTGAGGTTGCGGGCGCGCAGCTCTACGCCGGCGCGCTGCACGCCCTCGCGCAGCAGCCGCATCAGCGCGGCGTCGTCTAACGCCTGCCCGGCGGTTAACGCCTGCCCGGCGGTGGTGAGCGTTTGCATGACGGCCGTCGTGACCATCTCGATGGCAATGCGGCTGGCCTCCTGGCCGTTGAGGTGACCGCCCATGCCGTCCGCGACGATGAACAGCCCGTAGGGCTGGGGCCGGCCGTCCACAATGCGCAGGCCGTTGAGGGCGAGGATGCTGTCCTGGTTGGGGTCGCGCGCACGCTTGATGCCAGGGTCGGTGAGGCCGGCGGCGTGGGGCATCAGCGCGAGGCCGCGCCGCTGGCGGCGCGGGTCGCGGCTGGGGGAGGCGCGCAGCACCAGCGTCGCTTCGCCGTCTATGCCGGCGGCGTGCGCGAGCGGCGCCAGCGAGGGGATGGGCCGCGTCGGCTGCGCTGTGATGTCGTCCGGCGGGGGTGGTGACGGCTCCAAGGGCAGGGCGTCCAGCGGCAGATCGCGCGGCAGCAGGTTGAGATTCGCTTCTTCGGGCGGGACCAGCGCGGGGTGATGGGCGGCGCGGCGGCGCATGAGCAGCAGGGCGGCGATGATGAGCAGGAACAGCACGACGATGGCCATCGTGCCGGCGACGAGCAGCGCGCGAGTCGAAACGCCGGTCACGGGGCCGGTTGGCCCGGTGGTCTCTGAGCCGGGCGCGCGGGTGAGGGTGGGGATGGCTGTGGTGCGCTGCTTCGCGGCGTCCAGGAATGGGGCCACGCCGGCGAAGTCGGGGTTGGCCTGGGCGAGCGTGCTGAAGCTGCTCTGCGCCCCGGCGAACTGGGGCGGGGTGGCGTAGAATGCGGTGATGCCCTGCTGCCAAAACGACATCAGCGCGCCCGGCTTGCCCTTGACCTGGTTGATGGCGGCGGTGACGACGGCGAGCGGGGCGATGACGTGGGCGCCGCCGCTGCCGGCGATCACCATGCCGACGAGCCGGCCGTTGCCATCCACAGCCGGGGCGCCGAGGGAGATCGCCGCGCTGAGCGGGGTGGGCGTCCCGCCGGAGACGGTGGGCACGGAGCGGGTCGCCGTGGCGGGGGCGACGGTGCCGCCAATGACCGTCTGCTGGGGTGAAATGGGCGTCGCCGTCTTGATGGGAGTCGGCAGCGGGACAATGTTGAGCTGGCTGGCCGGCAGGCTGATGGGGTAGAGGGTGTCGCCGATCTCGGTCGGGCTGAGGCTGTCGCGGTTGAGCGGCTGGCCGTCGCTTCCGGTGAGGTCGAGGATGTTGGTGTCGGCGGGATCGGCGGGGGTGTCGGACGCTTGAGGAACGGAGAGCACGGGCAGATCGTGCGCGGGAGCGCCAACGGCGGGCTGCAATGGCAGCGCCAGCAGCTGTGGGCCGGCCGCGCCGCCGATGGTGGCGATCTGGGCCGGGTCAATGCTGTAGTGGATGGCGCCGCGCTGGGCTTTGTCCGTGCCAGTATAGGCGGCATCGAGCACTACGTCAATGCGCGCGAGGCTCCAACTGGCGGCGAGGCCGTTGAGCTGCTGGAAGGCGGACTGCACGCCGGCGCAGGGTGTGATGGGGTTGACGGCGGCGGTCGGCGTGAGGACGTAATCGAAGGAGTTCAGGCCGGCGCCGGTGGTTCCGGCGAGCACGCCATCGGCGGCGCAGGGGCGCAGCACGGGAATAGGCGCGGGATCGCTGTTGACGGTGCCGGTGTAATAGGCGAGCACACGCACGAGGGCGATGCGCGCGTAGGCGACGGATTGCGGAGGACGGGTGGGGGCAGCGGTGATCTGGGGTGCGGCGCCAGCGGCGGGAGGGGCGGTGGCTGTGAGCAGCGCGAGCGCGCTCAGCAGACAGAGCGCCGTGGCGACCAACAGCGGCCGCTGATCTCCGCTCCTGAGTCTCATCATGCACCCTCCGCCAGCCAGCCCGACGCCTATATCGGTGCCCGCTGGGAACGCGACATGCCGCGACGCCACCCTACGCGCCGCCATCCATGATACTACGCCCGACCATCCCCGGCGGGGAGTCCTCACCCCCCGGCCGGCGGGTGAACCCGCGCCTGGATGGCCGTTGGCCGCAAAGTCCGCTGGCACGGACTGGAGAGAGGGCGGGGTGGCGCGCGGATGGGTCACCCGCCGTTATGTCGTGGATACCGTAGCATAGCCGCTGGGGCGCGGCTGTGGCGGATATCACACCTTTGGGCCGTTTGCCCCTATCGGTGGCGAGCGGCGCACCGGCAGCAGAGCGAGCGATGCCGCACGATGCGGGCCGCGCCGCTCGCACGTCGCGCGATCAGTCGTCGAGGGTGGCGAAGAGGTTGTTGAGCGATTCGGCGAGGGTGGGGTGGGCGAAGACGGCGTCGCGCAGGGTGGTGTAGGGCAGGTGGCCCATCATCGCCAGCTCGAGCATGGACATGATCTCGCCGCCTTCGATGCCCAGCACGGCGGCGCCGACGATCTGGCCGTCGCGCGCATCCACCAGGGCTTTCATGAAGCCCCGCGTCTCGTCCACCTCCAGCGCCCGCGCGACGGAGGTCATGGGCAGCTTCGCCACTTTGATAGCCAATCCCTGTTCGCGCGCCTCCCGCTCGCTCAGACCGACGCGGCCGAGCTGGGGGTCAATGAAGACGGTGTAGGGCACGATGCGGCCGGCGATGGAGGCGCTGCCACCGTCGATCAGGTTCGCGCGCAGGATGCGGAAGTCGTCGTAGGAGATGTGGGTGAAGGCGGGGCCGCCCTTGACGTCGCCTAGCGCGTAGATACCGGGCGCGCTGGTCTCCAGGCGGTCGTTCGCGACGATGTAGCCGTGCTTGTCCAGTTGGATGCCGGCCGCGTCCGCGCCGAGGTCGTCTGTGTTGGGGGTGCGGCCGAGCGCGACCAGCAGGTGCGAGCCGTCGAGCGCACGCTCGCCGTCCGGCGTGCGCACGGTTAGGCGGATGCCATTGCTTTCTGTGCGCTCGGCGCGCAGCGTTTCGGCGCGTAGCAGCACCTCGACGCCGTCCTGGCGCAGGATGTCGGCGACGGCTCCGGCGACGTCGGCGTCCTCGCGTGAGAGCAGCTGCGCGCCGTGGTGGATGATGGTGACGCGGCTGCCGAAGCGGCGGAACATCTGGCCGAACTCCAGGCCGATGTAGCCGCCGCCGAGCACGAGCAGATGCTCCGGCAGCGCGTCAAGCTCCATGATGGTGGTGGAGGTGAGGGTGGGGACGTCGGCGATGCCCGGCACACGCGCGGCGCTTGGGCGCGCGCCGGTGTTGATGACGATCAGATCGGCGCCGATCGGGCGGGTCTGGCCGTTGGGCAGGCGCAGCTCCAGCGTCTTGGGTCCGGTGAAGCGCGCGGCGGCGCGCAGCAGATCGAGCCCGTTGGTCTCCTCGATGTGGCGCTCACTGCCGCCACGGAAGCTGGCGACGATGTCGCGCGTGCGCTGGCGCACGCGCACCAGGTCTACGGTGATCGGGCCGGTATGCACGCCGTAATCGGCGCCGCGGCGCGCGAGGTAGGCGACGCGGGCGCTGGCTACCATGGTCTTGGTGGGGGTGCAGCCTTCGTTGATGCAGGTGCCGCCGACGTGCTCGCGCTCGATGAGGGCGGTGCGCCGGCCGGAGCGAGCGAGCGCGGAGGAGAGCGGGCCGCCGCCCTGCCCGGAACCGATCACGATGGCGTCGTAGGTGGTGGTCGCGGTCGCATCGTCCATTGGTGTCGCCTGCCCTTCTTCATCGAGCACTAACAGGGAGGAAACAGAGTAACGGCAGCGACACGACAGCAGGGGCCGTAGCTCAGAGCGGGATGTTGCCGTGCTTCTTGGGCGGGTTGGTGTCGCGCTTGTTCTTGAGCATCTCCAAGGCGACGATGATCTTGGCGCGGGTGTGGCGCGGCTCGATCACTTCGTCCACGTAGCCGCGGCCAGCGGCGATGTAGGGGTTGTAGAACTTGTCCTGGTAGTAGGCGATCAGCTCCTGCCGCTTGGCCTCCGGGTCCGCCGCGCGGTCGATCTCGTCTTTGTAGAGGATGTTGACGGCGCCCTCCGCGCCCATCACGGCGATCTCGGCGGTGGGCCAGGCGAAGTTGATGTCGCCGCGCACGTGCTTGCTGCTCATGACGTCGTAGGCGCCGCCGTAGGCCTTGCGCGTGATCACCGTCACCTTGGGCACCGTCGCCTCGCAGTAGGCGAAGAGCAGTTTCGCGCCGTGGCGGATGATGCCGCCGTGTTCCTGGCTGACGCCGGGCAGGAAGCCGGGCACGTCTTCGAGCGTGACGATGGGGATGTTGAAGCAATCGCAGAAGCGCACGAAGCGCGCGCCTTTGTCGGCGGAGTTGATGTCGAGCACGCCGGCGAGCACGGCGGGCTGCTGGGCGACGATGCCGACGGGGCGGCCGGCGAAGCGGGCGAAGCCGACGACGATGTTGCGCGCCCACTGCGCCTGCACCTCGAAGAAGGAGTCGCGGTCCACGATGCGGTGGATGACGTCTTTGATGTCGTAGGGCCGGTTGGGGTTGTCGGGGATGATGGCGTCCAGCTCTTCGTCCGCGCGGGCGCCCTCGTCCTCGGCCTCGAGCAGCGGCGGGTCGTCCACGTTGTTGGAGGGGATGTAGCCCAGCAGCGTGCGGATGGCGCGCAGGCACTCGGCCTCGCTGGGGATGGCGAAGTGGGCGACGCCGCTGATCGAGTTGTGGACGGTGGCGCCGCCCAGGTCCTCGAAGCTGACTTCTTCATGGGTGACGGTTTTGAGGACGCTGGGGCCGGTGACGAACATGTGGCTGGTGCCTTCGACCATGAAGATGAAGTCGGTGATGGCGGGGGAGTAGACGGCGCCGCCGGCGCAGGGGCCCATGATGGCGGAGATCTGCGGGATGACGCCGCTGGCGAGGGTGTTGCGCAGGAAGATGTCGGCGTAGGCGCCGAGGCTGACGACGCCTTCCTGGATGCGCGCGCCTCCGGAGTCGTTGAGGCCGATCACGGGGGCGCCGTTCTTCATCGCCAGGTCCATCACCTTGCAGATCTTCTCGGCGTGGGCCTCGGAGAGTGAGCCGCCGAAGACGGTGAAGTCCTGCGAGAAGACGTAGACCAGTCGCCCGTCAATCTTGCCGTAGCCAGTGACGACGCCGTCGCCGAGGATCTTCTGTTCCGCCAGGCCGAAGTCGGTGGCGCGGTGGGTGGCGAACATGTCCAACTCCTGGAAGGTGCCGGGGTCGAGCAGCAGGTCCAGCCGCTCGCGGGCGGTGAGCTTGCCCTTCTTGTGCTGGCCTTCGATGCGCTTCGTGCCGCCGCCCAACAGCGCCTCGGCGCGCAGGCGGGCGAGTTCCTCGATCTTCTCGCGTGTCGTCTTCAAAGACCTGACCTCCGGGTTCCAGGTGGCCGGCGGTTGAACCCGCGCCTGGGGGCGTGCCGCCGCGACGTCCGCCTACGCGGACTGATGTGCATCGTCGCGCTGGATGAGTTCGAGCAGAACGCCGCTGGTATCGCGGGGATGGATGAAGATGCCGCGCCCTTCGGCGGTGGGGCGCGGCGCGCTGTCGAGCACGGCCCGCCCCTGGGCGCGCAGCTCGTCGAGCGCGCGGGCGATGTCGGGGACTTCGAGGCAGATGTGGTGCAGCCCTTCGCCGCGCTTCTCCAGAAAGCGCGCGACGCCCGTATCGGGGTCGGTCGGCTGCAGCAGCTCGATCTCGCTGCCGCCGGGACCGCCCAGCGGCAGGAAGGCGATTTTGACGCTCTCCTGTGGGAAGTCCAGCACGCGGGAGGGGGCGATGCCGAGCGTGTCGCGGTAGAAGCGGAGCGCGGTGTCGAGGTCGCGCACGACGATGGCGACGTGGTCAATGCGCCGGACGCCGTCGGTGAGCATGACTGTATCTTCCTTCAAGGGGTGGAAGTGTGGGAGATGGGGTGAGTCGGCGTTATCGTACGCCGGGGTGGCGGCGAGCGTCAAGCGGCCGGTCCTGATCAAAGGCGCTTCGTCCTTGAACGGCGTAGCGTTCGATGCGCTCGACGGCCTCTTTGATGTCGAGGAGCCATTCGTGATCGCTCCTCACACTGGGACCGCCTCATCGAGCGCCCGCTCGCGGATGCGCGGCCGCAGGCCCTTCGCGGTGACGACATCAACGGGCCTGCCGAGCAGCTCGCGTAGCTCCATGAGCAGTCCTCCCAGGTCGAGGAGGCTGCGGCCCGGCTCGAGGTCCACCAGCATATCAACGTCGCTGCCGGCGTCGGCCTCGCCACGAGCGACAGAGCCGAATACGTGGACGTTGTGGGCGCCATAACGCGCGGCGGTATCCAAGATGGCCTCGCGCTTCTCGCGTAGCAGCTCCTCGATGCCCATGCGCTCCTCCGCTTCGCCGTGCTGACGCCAAATTCGAGTGTCAGACTGTGTCGTGCCAGCCGGTGCCTGTGCGCCATCTTGGGCCGCAGTATATCATGAGGGAGTCGAACCGGACGTCATGAGGCAAAGGAGGACCGAGTATGGCCGCATTGGCACAGGCTACGTGTGAGGCGTGCAGCCCCAATTCGCCGCGGGTGACGGAGGACGAGGCCGCCGAGTATCAGCGAGAGATTCCGGAGTGGGAGATCGTGGAGCGCGAAGGCGAGCGGCGCCTGGAGCGGTCGTTCACGTTCCCCGATTTCGCCAGCGCGCTGGCGTTCACGAACGCCGTGGGTGCGCTGGCCGAGGCGGAGAATCATCATCCCTCGCTGCTGACGCAGTGGGGCAAGGTGACGGTGGAGTGGTGGACGCACACCATCGGCGGGCTGCACAAAAACGACTTCATCATGGCGGCGCGCACGGATGACGCCTACGCGAAGGCGGGCGCAGGGCGCTAGACGAGGTTCTTGGCTGATCGATCCATACTGAGGAGGGTGCGCCAGTGATTCCGCGGGTCTTTCGGGCGCGGCTCAAGCCAGGGCGCCGCGCCGCGTACGAGGCATTGATCCGCGATCATGCCCGGCCGCTGATGCGCAAGGCACAGGGAAACGTCGCCATCCACCTCGGACCGCCGCGGCCGGATCAGCCCGACGCCCGCGCTGCTGCCGGGCCAGCCCGTTCCCAGGCAGCGCACCAGAGCATCCGGGTCCGCTCGCGCTGGCAGCGCCGTTGTACGGGCGGCATCTTCGGGCTAGGCCGGTGGGCTGATGGATATGCTGTAGGTTCGTGAGCCGCCCGTGCTGGTATCCGTGACGGCGACGGTGGCGGTGGTCGTGCTCTTGAGATCGTTGCAGCCGAAGATGATCCGCAGCGTCGTGGAGGCGCCGGAGCCAAGTGTGCCGTTGGGCCAGCTGCCCGGCGCGGGCTGCCCATTGAGGGTGAAGTGCATGCTCACGGGCAGCGCGCCCCATTGCCACGTCGCAGCGTTGGCCCCGGTGTTCGTGATGGTTTGCGTGGCGGCGCAGGTGCCGCCGCTGCCGCCGCTGGTCGAGATCGGCGCGAGCTGGAATGCGGACGGGCTGAACGCGAGCGAGGGCGGCTGGCTGGCCGGGTTGGGGGTGGGTGTGCTGGAAGGTGGACCGCCTGGGCTTCCACCTGAGCCGCCGCCGGAGCCGCCGGGTGTGCTGCCGCTGGATGGCGTGGCGGTTGCGCCACCGCCGGAGGTTGGGGTGCCCGATGGAAGAGTGTCGCTGCCGCCAGACGGCGTGCTGCCGGACGCTCCCGTGGGGTTGGAGGTGGACCCAGAGCTGGTGGTGCCGCTGCCCTGGCTGCCGCCGGATGTCTTGGTCGGGGAGGCGCTCGCGCCCGTCGCGGTCTGCCCCGTCTGGCCGACACCGAAGGCGCCGAGACCATCCGTGCTGCCGACGAAGACGCCGGGCATCGGCGTGCCGAGCGCAAGGTGGGCGACGAGCAGGACCGCGATCAGCGCGGCGAAGGCGAATCCGGCCTCGGAGACGCTGCCGGGCAGGAAACGTGGGAGGAAGCGCGGCCGAGCGTGCCAGGCCCGCGCCGGACGGGCAGTCACGGCGGGTTTCGGTGGCAACGTTGCCACGGCACTGGCGGACGCCAGCCGCGGCGTGAGGCGAGCGCTGGATGTGAGCTGTGCCGCCTCGTCTATGCCGGCGAGCGCCGCTGCCGGCATGGGGGGCGCGGGCGCTTCGTGGGTCGCTACGGCGGGCTGTTGGGCGAGGGCGTGGCGGAGAGCCAGCGTGAAGGCGCGCATGTCCTGATAGCGAGCGGTGGGGTCGGCCGCCAGCGCCGTCAGCACCACCCGCTCCAGCTCCGGCCGGACCGCGGGATTACGCGCGGAGGGCGGCGTGATCGGCTGTGTCAGCGCCTTCGCCGCCACCTCGTAGGGGGTGGGCGCCGCGTGCGGCGCCACCCCGGTGAGCAATTCGTAGAGCACCGCGCCCAGCGCGTACACGTCCGCTCGCCGGTCCACCGACATCTGGCGCAGTTGCTCCGGGGCCATGTAGGCCACCCCATCCAGCAGTGTGTGGATGGGCGAGAGCGCGGGCGTCTTGCGGCCGTTCGCCGGCGCGGTGGGCGACTCGCGGGCGATGGCGAAGTCGGTGAGCAGGGCGGCGCCGGCCTCGTCGAGCAGGATGTTCTCCGGCTTGATAGCGCGGTGGACGATGCCCTGCGCGTGCGCCATGTCGAGTCCCGCCGCGATCTCGGTCGCGTAGCGTGTCGCGTCGGCCAGCGGGATCTGTTCGCGCTCCAAGCGGTCACGCAGTGATTCTTTGAGGATGGGCATGACGAGGTAGAGGAGGCCGCGCTCCTCGCCGTAGTGATCGATCGGCACGATATGCGGATGGTCGAGCGCGGCGACGCGGCGGACCGCGGCGCAGAAGCGCGCGGCGTAGCCAGGGTCGGCACTTAGCGCCGCCGGCAGCACCTTGACGGCGACCGTACGGTCCATGTCGACATCCAGCGCGCGATAGACCTCGGCCATGCCGCCCGCGCCCAAGAGCGCCGTCAGCTCGTAGTCGCCCAGCCGTTGCCCCGCCAGGCCGCCCGCCACATTCGGAATCATGGCGCTCCCCCGTTCCTGCCGCCACGTCCCCGCTGCCGCGTCGAGGATCCCATGAAAACATTCGACCGCTGGAAGCGAATATTTACCGCCGGCACGATTGTAGCATGCTATGACAACCATAACGAGGGGTGAAATCTCCACCGCGGTGCGATTGCATGGCACGGATGGGGATGGGGGAGCCAGAGGGGGTGCCGGTGGTGGGATTCGAACTCACAACCCGTTGCCGGGAGCAGTTTTTGAGACTGCTCGCTACCGTCCATCAGCGTCCGCCGTGCGTCGCCAGGCCGGAAAAATTCTCGAGTCGTCGTCCGCGTGTGTCCACAGGCGTTCACCCTGATCCGTCTGAGTTGGCCTCAGAGCGCAAGGCCATGTGGGCCTCGTACGTCGTTCCGGGCGGGGATGCTGGATGTTCCCGCGGGCGCGACGCTTGAGTGGGTGTCGGCTGTGTCCGGCCGCGGCTCGACGCTCCTACTGGATCGAGGCACGGCGGCACGGTCGCGGACAGCGCTCCGCAGTGTCGGCGTTGCGCGACGACTACACAGTGCCGGCGTCCCCACGGCCCAGAGCGCGCATCCCCGCGGGCAGCCGCTGCCACGACCCACGCCCGTCGTCACTCGAGATCGGTCCCGGCCAGGAGGTGGAGGAATGCATCGCCGTCGAGGTACTCGATGCCGTCATAGACGTGACGGCCGTCCGCCATGGACGGCGGGTAGTCGCGCGTGTTCTGCGAGATGACATACCGCGCGCCGCTAGCTTTCGCAGCGGCCCACAGGGGTGGTCCCACACGTCCGCGAGCTGTTCCCAGGCTGGTGGGTAGGGCGGCGGCGGGTTGACCATCTGGAAGGTCGCGAGCAGCAACTCCATCATGATATGCGCCGCTCATTGGCGCGCGAGAGATCAGGCGGTGACGCTCGCTGAATCCAGCGCCAGGTCAGGACACGGTTCAGCTCGGCGATGATCCACGGTGACCAGTAGCCGACGTAGAGACCCGCCTGGGCGGCGGCTTGCAGCTCACGGCGCACGCGCGACGGCACCAACGCGCTAGTATCGAGCACCGCCCGAATCTGGGAGGTGCTCCCGCCCGCTGAGCTCATGCCGGCGTCCTCGGTATCCGCTGAGGACAGGCCTGTGCCCGAACCACCCGACGTCTCCCGCACCTCGCGATCGCGCTCAGGCATGGCTGGCATCTCGCTCGCGCTGCGAACGTGGACCCGCCTGTGCCGTGCGTTGTGCATCCTGCGCCGGTGGTGTCTGCCAGGGCAGCCGGCCGGGACGCGTGAATTCCAAGTCCTGCATCTCCTCGGCAGTCAGCCCTTCCGCGTCCGTCGGTCCCAGAGTGGCGATGGTATCGTGGAGCGCTTCCGAGGCACGCAGGCCGCGCATCAGCGGACTCTCCCGCAGCCGCTCCACCTCGGCTACCGGCAGCATCATGCGGTTGCCGCGTCGCTCATAGGGAATGCCGTTGCGGATGACGAGTGCCTTGAGCGTGTTGACCGAGCGGATGCCGAGCAGCTCTGCCGCCTCCGTCGTCGTAAGCAGGCACGAGCTATCGAGGGACTGAAGGGCATGGTTAACCGCCTGGACGACCCCTGTCAGGTCGCCGGCTTGGGCGGAGGCACGGATGTGCTCCAAGTCCTTGCGCAAGTCAGTAACGCTCATGGTGGTACTCCTCCCGACTCTCCCTCTCCCCCAATGGCATCTGGGCCATGCGCTAACGCTGCCAATGGTCAGCCGTATGCATTGGCTGGCTTCGTGTGGAGCATGCACGTATTCGTCATATTTGTCAAGCGTAGCCGCAATGAGGAACCATCCACGCAACATCCCCAGCCGACGGCGTGATGGGTTACAACCACTGAATCCGGCTACGCTGGTGTCAGGACGCCGCGCGCGTCGCCGCTCGCCGCAGCCTCAAGCGTGACGCGGGCCACCTCGAAAAGGTCTCTGCCGAGCCACGTGTGGGCAGTGGGGTCGTTCTCCGCTCGCACAATCGGCGACAGTGGAGCTAGTACTACAGTCGCACTTGTAGTCGTCGTTGCCGCCGCTTGATATGCGCCTGTTTGGCGCGTGCCTGGTGGCGGCGGCGCCAGCCGGACCAGTGTAAGACGTGCGCAGCGGAAGGGGGCGGCTGCCAGACCAGCGCGAAGAGCAGGCGCCGCACCTCCGGCACGGTCAGCGGCAGCGGGTCCGCAAGCGCTATGAGCGTCACGCCGTCGTCCTCGCCTGCTCCTTCCTGCGGCGGCGCCCCCCTTCGGCCGCTGCCGTTCCTGCTGTGTGCGTTGCGCGTGTACGCGCACGACCGTGAGGTAGGCGAGGGCGAACATCGCGAGCGTGATATGGCGATACCAGCCGACCCACGTGCGTACCTCATACTCGTCGAGGCCGACTTCGCCCTTGGCCAGTTCAAAGGCCTGCTCGACGTGCCAACGCATGCCCGCCACCTGCACCACCTGCGCCAGCGTCGCGCTGGCTGGGCCGAACACGAAATAGTAGGCGAGCTCGTCGGGCTTGCTCAGGCTGCGGCGGGCGAGGAGCCAGTGCGCCATCCCCTCAGGAGCCAAGGCCACGCCATCGGCATCCAGGCCCAGTCGTACCAGCGCGGGCTCTGGCTGCCCTCTCCCGCCGAGCGCCGCTGCCACGCTGCGGCGGGCCAGGCGGCGACGACCTGCGCGGCCTTGGCCGAGAGTCCCACCCGCTGCGTGCTGGGCACCGCCAGCACGAAGGGCTGCGCGCGCTCCTCCAGGGAGTGGCGCAGCTGGTATGCGCCGCCGTAGACGCTGTCCGCCGTCACCCACGCCGCCCGGACCCCCGCCGCATACGCCCGCTCGAGCAGCTCTTTGCCCAGCGCCGGCTTGGGGATGCCGCTCGCCTCGGCGGGCACGCCCGCCTCCGCCCGACGCGCCGGATCGTCAGCCCACTCACGGGGCAGGTAGAGCTCGCGGTCCAACAGCACTGGGCCATGGGATGTGGCATACGCCAGGAAGACACCGATCTGGCAGTTGGCGATCGTGCCGACCGTCCCACAGTACTGCGGCGCCACCCCCACCGACTTGGTCCCCTTCTTCACAAAGCCGGTCTCGTCGAGGACCAGCACGGCATCGGCATCGGCCAAGTGCTCCACGACGTAGGCGACCAGGTCGTCGCGCACCGCGTCCGCATCCCAGTGGGCGGTGCTGAGCCGGCGCCGCATGCCGTCCGGGGTCGCCTCACCCGCCAGCTCCGCCAACTGCCAGCCATTCTTGCGCTCGGTGGTGCTGAGCAATCCCGTCAGATAGGCCAAGACCCGCTGGCGCGGCTCGGCGCGCTCGAAGCGTGAGGCCAGCTTGGCAGTCACCGCGTCGAGTTCCGCCGCCCACGTGTGCACATCGGCTTCCGAGGGGAAAGGCGCCAGGCGCTTCGACGTCTGTTTGGAAGGCTGTTTGGTCTGTTGAGGCATGGGGAGAACCTCCGCGTCTCGTCTGACTCCAGCACACGGTTCTCCTCCATCCTCGCACGTAAGTGCGACTGTAGTAGTAACAGAACGTCCGATTCAGCGATTCCCTTGCGAATCTCGGCATCCCATCGCAGACCGCCCTCAAGTTTGCGTTTGTCGATCCTGATATTGACGCCTTGCGCCTGGAGGTCGGCCTGAAGACGCATCGCGAATGAGTAGTCGTCATGCTGGTAGCTGATGAATACACGGGCGGCAGGTAGAGCGGTCATAGAATCGGCCCTCGAAGATTTAGCCGTTCAGGGTGTAGACCTGGGCGGAGCGGTAGCCGACGGCGCCGCCGTCGGCGCAGAGGGCGAGGCCGCCGGCTGTAGTGATCGCCCTGGTCGAGGGATCGCTGATCGCGTTGCCCATGATGTGGCCGTTCACGTAGACAGTGAGCTGATTGCCCTTGTAGAGCAGGCCCAGCACGAAATGCTTGGCGAGGGGCGCGGCGATCGAGCCGGGGATTTGCAGAAGATTGGTCGTGCCAGCGGCGTCTATGCGGTAGACAATGTATTGGCCTTTAGTGGGGTCCAGCTTCACGTAGTAGCCGGTGCCGGTGAAGCTGCCGTTGGCGCCTGGCGCCTGGCCCTGGCGGATGCCGAGCACGACGCTGCCCGTGCCCTGAGTGACGTAGGCGCTGGCGTAGCCGTCCGCGACGGCGGGCTGAGCCGCCTCGACGCAGCCGAGCGCGTTCGCGGCGGTGGCGGTCACTTGAATGCCGCCGTCCGTTGGGCAGCTAACGCCGGTGTTGTCGAGCTTCGTCCAGGTTACGGCCGATGTCGGACACAATGGGCTGGCCTCATTCAGCGCGAGCGCGCTCGCCTGGGCGGGCGGCGGGGGCAGGCAGGTGGCGTCGTCACCGGCGGTCAGGGTCGTGCCGGGCGCGCAGGCGGGAACGGCGCCCACGGCGGGTGTGGTCGTAGCGCTGGCGGGAACGGTGGCGGTGGGTGCGGCGGTCGCGGCGGCGTTGGCCTGCGCGGTCTGGGTCGCGGCGGCGTTGGCCTCGTCCGTCTGCTGCTGCCCGTGCGCGAAGAGCGTGCCGGCGCTGACGGCGGCCAGCAGCACGAGCGCGGCGGCCACCGTGAATAGCAGCCGCCACGGGCTGGACATGCGGCGCACGGCGGTGGCGCTGAAGGCGGCGGTCGAACGCTCCGCGCTGGCAGGCGTGACAAACTCAGTAGGCGGCAATGGGACGGAGGTCCGAGTCGGCTGTGGCGTGTCGGCCTGGGGAATGCCAGCGGCCGCGGCCAGCGCGGTGGCGAAGGCGGCGACCGAGGGATGGCGCTGCTCCGGCTCTTTGGCGAGGCCCCGCGCGATGGCACGCTCCACGGCCTGGGGAACGGCGGGGTTGAGCGCGCGTAGCGAGGGCGGGGCGTCGAACATGTGGGCGCGGGTGAGGCTGCCGAGGTCGCCCTCGAAGGGCGGGCGGCCGGCGAGAAGCTGGTAGGCCATAACGGCCAGCGCGTACTGGTCGCTGGCAGGCGAGAACTTGGCGTGGAACTGCTCCGGCGCCATATAGACGAAGGTGCCGGTGACCTGCGTGCGCTGCGAGGAGGCGTCCAGCGCGCGGGCGACGCCGAAGTCCGCGAGCAGCAGGTGACGATGGCCGTCCGTCTCATCCAGCCCATCTGGCTCGACGCGCACGAGCACGTTGCCAGGCTTGACATCGCGGTGGACGATGCCGTTGTCGTGGGTGTATTGCAGCGCGGCGGCGATCTGGCTGATGAGGTCTACGACGAGCGGCAGCGGCGCGGGCAGGGACAGCGGGTGGCGGCTCTGGCCCTTGATGGCGTCGGCGAGCGAGCCATCGGGCACGTACTGCATGACGAGGTAGAGCAGCGAGCTTTCGACGCCGCTGTCGTAGACGGGCAGAATGTTGGGATGTGAGAGGTTGCCGAGCAGCGCCACCTCGCGCTGGAAGCGCATCTCCAGGTCGGCGGCGATGTCGGGGCGGAAGCCAGAGCCGTCGTCGGGGCTGACGACCTTGACGGCGACGTGACGGTTGCCGACGCGCCGCTGCTCGCCCAGGTAGACCTCACCCATCCCGCCCGCGCCGATCTTGCGGATCAGCTTGCAGCCACCCAGCTCGCGGCCTTCCAAGTTTAGCATCGCCACATCCTCCGCCCTCGTCGTGCGGCGCACACCACCCCGCGCGCACGGCGAGTATAGCAGAGAGCGGGGGATTAGGGAACGCCGTCATGCCCCGGCGCGGCGGCTCCGCGCGCTACGAGGTGACGGTGACCGTGGCCGCCATAGACGGGTGGAAGGTGCAGGTGATGTGGTAGGTGCCGGCGGTGGCGAAGGTGATGCTCTTGGTGTCACCGGGGTTGAAGTCGGTGCCGTTCGCGCCGAACTCGCTGGGCGCTCCCGCTTCCTGGCTGAACGTGCCGTTGGAGCCGGTGACGAGGTGATGGGAGCCGCCGTTGCTGTCGTCGAAGGTCACGGCCTGGCCAGCCTTGATGGTGACGTCGGTGGTGCCGTTGAAATCGGTGCCACCCATCGTGATCGTGTTAGCTCCCGAACCGCCGCCACCGCCCGAACCATCGCCGCCGCACGCGGCGAGGCCGAGGGCGATGGTGAGGATGAGACCGGCGAGCGCGAGGCCGCGAGCGAGGATAGGTCGGCGCATGGGCGCACTCCATTCTACTGGTGCGTTGGCGCTCACATTCCCCCCGATCCAGGGGATGCGAAGATGCGAGCGCGGGCGAGACTTCGCCTGAAAGGATGACGCGCCTGTGTTACAGAACATGTGGATGTGGATGCGGATGTGAGCGTGGCGCACGTGCTCGGCCCGCCTGAGGATTGAGGGGGACCGTCTCCCCACATGACCCCTCGGCGCCCAGCTAACACAGCTTCGTATCACCACGCCGCCCATGTGTCCCGCCTTAGAAGTTGAAGAAGACGGTCTCGCCCGCGCCTTGCAGGATGATGTCGAAGCGGTACACGGCGCCGCTCCCGTCGCTCGACACACGGCGAGCGAGCAGTGTCTCGCGGCGCGCGGCGGGAACCAGCGCCAGCACCGGGTCGGCGTCGTTGGCCGGGTCATCCGCGAAGTACAGCCGCGTGGCGAGGGAGTTGAGCAGGCCGCGCGCGAAGACCATGACGCAGATGTGCGGCGCCTGCATGCGCCCGGACTGATCGGCAGGCGCGGCGTCGAAGGGGACCGCGCCGGGGCGGATCGTGTCGAACCAGTAGGCGCCGTTTTCATCCATGCCGGAGCGGCCGAAGCCGATGAAGGCGGGATCGGGCGGTGTGGCAGCGCGGGTGCCCGCGCTCGTGTCGGCGGGATGATGGTAGCGCCCGGCGGCGTCGGCCTGCCAGATCTCGATCAGCGCGTCCAGCACAGGCTCGCCGTCGCCATCGAGCACCCGCCCCTCGATGCGGATGCGCTGCCCGGCCGTCACTGGCTGGACGAGCACATTGCGGCGAGCGTCCTCGCGCAGCAGGCAATTCAGGAAGAACGGGCCGACGGTCTGGGATGGGGCAATGCCCGGTGTGATGGGCGCGGTCGTGGCTGTAGGCGTGGTCGCGCTCATTGTGCGCCCTCCTTCGCGGTGGTGGCGGCGGCTTGGGAGACCTGGGATGTTTGGGATGTTTGGGACGACTGGGGCGCCTCGAATGGGGTGGCGTCGGGGCCGCGCAGGACGATGTCCCAGCGCCAGCCAAGCGCCCACTCTGGCTCGGTGACGCTGTGATCGTAGCGGGCGATGAGGCGGGGCCGCGCGGGGGCGGGGACGGCGTTGAAGATGGGATCGAGGGCGTGGAGCGGGTCGTCGGGGAAATACAGCTGCGTGACCAGGCGCGAGACCCAGGATGGACCGAGCAAGGAGAAGTGGATGTGCGCGGGGCGCCAGGCGTTGGGGTGGTTCTTCCAGGGGTAGGCGCCGGGGCGGATGCTGAGGAAGCGGTAGAAGCCGTCGGCGTCGCTGAGGCAGCGGCCGATGCCGAGGAAGTTGGGATCGAGCGGGCCGGGCCACTGGTCGGCGCGATGGACGTAGCGGCCGGCGGCGTTCGCCTGCCAGATTTCGAGCAGGGTGTGCGGCACCGGCGCGCCGCGCTCGTCGAGCACGCGCCCGGTGACGATGATGCGCTGGCCGATGGCCTCGCCGCCGGTGCCGGCGTTGCGGGTGAGGTCGGCGTCTTCTGGGGTGATGGCGCTGATGGCAGGACCGGGGCCAGTGCGCTCGGAGAGCGTGAGCGGCACGTCTACGAGCGGCAGGCGCGGCGAGCGCTTGATGGTCGAGCGGTAGGCGTCGTACAGATAGGGCGGGAAGACCTCACGGTCCCCGCGGACGATGGCGCCGATGGTGGTGATCAACGCGCTTCCCTCCTCTGCTCATGCTTGGCGGCCCGCGCGGCCATCAACGGCCGGCGAACGGCGGACGGGCCTGAATGCCCCACGGCATCGTGGTAACTCCGTTGTACGACGATCAGACGGAAGTGAGGCCGACGTAGTTCTCCGCCAGGGTGGTGGCGGCGGCGGTGGAGCTAGTGACATATTCGAGCTGGGCAAGTTGGAGCCGGCGCTCCAGGTCGCTCGCGCCCT
>JAICVS010000147.1 GCA_025935195.1 Ktedonobacterales bacterium | reverse complement strand
CCACCGAGATCTCCATCCTCGCCAACTTCATCCCCAACGACTATCTCACCTTCCGCCACCTGCCCGGCCACAGCCGCTCGTGGCTGCTGCGCTGCCTGCGCTTCCACGCCACCTGCGTGATGGGCACGCTGCTCACCCTGGTGATCTCTTACACCATGCATCTGATCGGGCTGCATGCCACTCTCGGCCAGGCCATCGCGCTGATCGTCGTCACCGCCTTCAACTTCACCATGCACCACGTCTTCACCTACCGCCACACCGACAAGCCCCAGGTCTTTTAGCTCGCCCGAAAGCGGTGCCCGGCCGCGACGGACCGGGCACTGCCGGATTATGTTGTCTCAGGCGTCTCCGGCAGCGCGGGCGCGATGCCTGGCAGCACCGACCAGCCCGTCGCGTCCAGCGGATCGAGGCGGGTATCGAGCGAGGAAATGCCCAGGGTCTTCATGGACATAAAACACCCGCGCCCCGCCGTGAAGGCCTGTGTTGGCACGCCGGCAACCGCTCGCCCCGCCGCCTCGCCCCGCCCATCATGCGCTGGCCGTTCACGGCCGCCATCCCGCTCACCGTCCACTACCACCGCAGCTGCCGATTCGGACCTTGCTGGCGCGGACGCCGCCTCGCCGCGCGCGGATCGTCCCCCTCGTCCCTCTCATCCTCATCGTCATATCCTGCTGCCTCATCATATCCATCATATCCCGTTGCCGGCCCATACCCTGTCGCGGGACCATACCCCGTCTCGTCATAGCGGCCGTACTCAGCCGACGCATATTCGGCGGACTCGTACCCGTCATCCCACAACCCACCTTCATCACCGGCCGCCGGCAGATAGGCGCTGCCCACATCATCCTCGTCGTCCGCGAAATTCGCCCGCGCCAGACGATTGGGCCGGCGCCCGCTGGAGCCGCCCGCATCGGCCTTGCCCCCAGCTTTCCCCCCAGCTTTCCCCTTCCCTTTGGCGCCCGTCCCCGCTTTCTTGCGTTTCGCCCGTTGCTGGCGCGCGAAGACGAGCAGCGCGCCGAACACCACCACGCCGCCGATCAGCCCCATGCCCAGCAGGAACAGCAGTTGCTCCACCCGCCAGCTTGGCAGCCGTTGCAGCAGTTGGAAGGTGCGGCGCGAGAGACCGGGCGCCAGCCGCGACGTATCCAGAAAGAGCACGAAGACCGCGCCTGCCAGCCCCGCCAGCGCCGCGACCCAGCGCTCGGCGGCGGCAATCGCGCGCCGCTCCACCTGATCGAAGCCAAGCGCGAGCCCATGGCGCGCGCCGGCCAGCGCGAAAGCATTCGCCACGCCCAGCACCGCCGTCACGATCAGCGCCGTGGGCATGACCGGCAGCGACGCCAGCAGCATGATGCCGGCGCCTGATCCCATCATCCCCGCCACCAGCTTGATGCGCCAGACCCCGCGCGGGCTGCTTACCCCGGCCAGCAGCGCGCCCACCGCCAGCCCCGCGCTCTCGGCCGCCACCAGCGGCCCCAGATAGAAGCTCGGCAGCCGCATCGCGCCGACCACGTAGAACACTTCCAGCACCGCCAGCGCGCCACCGGCCAGCGCCAACACCGTAATCGCCAGCAGCGCCGCCGTCGCGGGATTGCTCGCGCCCGCCAGCCCTAGGCCCGCCCGCAGCTCGCCTAGCGCCTCTCCCATGCTGGTCGGCCCCTGCTGATACCATGCCGGCAGCCGCAGCTCGCGCTCTTCCTCCGTCTCGCCCGCGTCACCGGCGTCTTCATGCGCCGCGTCCGCCGCATCCAGCGGCTCGCCCTCCGCGCCCACCGTTTCTGGGTCAGCCAACAGATACGCCCGGCGCTCCTCGGCTAGCGGATCGAGAAAGCTCTCCGAGTTCGCGCTGATCAGGAACAGCAGCGCCGCGCCGATGCTCACCAGCAGGATGCGCTCGCCGATCAGGATGTAGAGCAGCGTGGCGAGCAGCGGACCCAGCACCGCCGCCACCGTCGCGCCGATCTGCACGTCGTTGGCGACATGCTCCGGCTCGCCGGGCAACAGGCAGACGCGCAGCGCCGCCACGCGCCACGCCTCGCGCAGCCGTCCACACAGTGAGACGGCGAAGAGCAGCGCCAGCAGCACCGGCACAATGGTGCGAAAGTGCATGGCGATCAGCCCCAGGCTGAAGACCACGCGCAGCCGGCTGATCCATTTGAGTCGTCCGGCCGGATCGATGGCGTTTTCGAGACGCGCGGTCAGCGGGCCAGCCAGCAGGTAGGGCAGGCCCAACGCCACCACGGCGGCGGCCACGATCAGCGGCGACTGCGTGAGCGCGGCCAGCCACATCACCACGCCGACGCTCAGCGTTCCCTCGCCCAATAGTGACGCCACCTCGCCGCGCCAGAGGTGCCCAGGATTGCCGTCGTGGAAGATGGCGACGCCGAGGCGATGGCGCTGCTCACCCTGCGCGTCCACGCTCTCCCAATCGAGCTGGCGCGCGCCCGCGCCCACCGCCGGCATCCATCCCGCGCTCGCGCCGGGAGGAACCGGCACGCGCCCGCCACTCATCTGTTGGTGCGGCTGGTATGGGGCAAAGGCGCCGTCTCGCCGCTCGCCGCGTCCGTCGCCGCGGCGCCCTCCATACGAAGCGGCGGGAGGCCGGCCGGGCATAGCGCGATTCTCCCCGCGTGGGCCGCGTCCCGGCGGGCTGCCATCCCTCATCGAACCGCCTCCTCGCGCTGGCGCGGCCGCCCTGCGTCATCCCGCCGGCGCATCCCGTCCGCATCGGCGGAAGTATAGGAGCGGCGCGGCCCGGCTGTCAATTCATCTGGCCCGTTTAGCGGCATACCGCCCGCCTGAAATTGCTTTCTTCTTCCTCCATGTCCCTCCGCGCCCTCTGCGAGGGCCACCATTGTGCTGCTCGTGGGCGGCGACCTCGCCGTTGTGGTCCACGCTCCCGCGCGTGGCCGCCTTCGAGCGATTGGCGTCGGGCAGCGTGCGGTGCGTATCCGAGTTGGGAAGATCGTCGCGGCGATTGTGGGTACATCGGCCGTGCGATGTTGGGAAAAGTCGCATGGCCGATTTGGGCAACACGAGACGAGCCAGGCCGGGGATATACACGACGTATCCCCGGCCTGGCTGATTCGCAGGTTTGGCTGACGATGAACACGCGCTACCGTGTCGTGCTACCGTGTCAGGCCCCCGACGATGTTGGGGCTCGTCATTGCTATCCAGGCGAAGTGCATCACGAACGCCAGTATGCCTGCCAGCACGAGCTGAAGGATGCTCCAGGCGATGATGCGCTCGGCGCGCGAATTGTGCCGAGGCGACGACGTGGGCATGGACGTGCCTCCCTCATTCCCTCACCCGGCCCGACGCGCCACCCGGCTCACTAATAGCCGGCGCAGCGAGCACCGGCATCATCGTTGTTGCGGTTGATGCTGAAAGTCCAGTTGTTCGTGTCCGTGAAGTTGTTGACGAACACGCACGGCACGCTGACATCTCCGGAGTAATCCCAGTCCGCAAACACCCGGTAGAACCCGCCGGGGATATTGCCGATGCCGGCCTCGGCGTTGACCCCGAACCGAGTATAGACCGTGCGGCAATACTCGAACGTGACCGTGCCGAAATGCGCCAGGTAGGCAAAGGAGCCGTAGTTCTCGACGATGCACTCGGCCGAGGTCATCGAGGCGGCTGCGCTGGGGCGTTGGCCCGTTGCCAGGGGAGATTGCCGGCGATGATGGGCTTCCCATCCTCATAGCTGTCGTGCGTGGCACACGCGCGCCCCGTTGCCGCGCGCACCACATCCTGCCAATGCGCGACATCGCCGCCGAGCGCGGCCAGATGGGGCAGGCCGAAGCGGTCCAGCTCGGCGTCGTCGTCCCTTTGGACAGTGCGCCATCGCCCCTTCCCCGCGTACACTGCCAGCAGACCACCACGCCGTCTACACGTCCAGCAGGAGGAAGCATTCATGGTCACCGCGTCGAAGCCCGTCCGCACCGCCAAGAAGCCGACCAGCGCCGCCCGCTGGCGCCGCGCCGCCACTCTCGCCGATCTTGAGCCAGACGGCCGCGCCACCGTCCATGTGGACGGCCTCACCCTCGTCCTCTGGCGCTCCGAGGGCCGCGTCTATGCCCTCGACAACCGCTGCCCGCACATGGGCTTCCCGCTCGACCGCGGCACCTGCCGCGACGGCATCCTCACCTGCCACTGGCACTCCGCCCGCTTCGACCTGCGCACCGGCGGCACCTTCGACCCCTTCGCCGACGATGTCGAGGTCTACCCCGTCGAGCTGCGCGGCGACGCGATCTGGGTGGACACCGCCCGCCGCCGCGACCCCAAAGCCTATTACCGCGCCCGCCTGCGCGACGGCCTGGAGCAAGACGTCCGCCTCGTGCTCGCTAAGAGCGCCGTTGCCCTGCTTGGTGACGGCGGCGACCCGCGCGAGCCGTTCCGCATCGGCCTCGAATTCGGCGTGCGCAACCGCCGCATGGGCTGGGGCCAGGGCCTCACCATGCACACCTGCCTCGCCAACCTCCAGCCCTTCCTGGATGCCGAGGACCGCCCGCGCGCCCTCTTTCACGGGCTGGACGCCATCTCGCGCGAGACCGCCGGCGCCGCCCCGCGCTTCACCCAGACTCCCCTGCCCGGCGCCGCCCCCGGCATCCTCACCCTCACGCGCTGGTTGCGCCAGTTCCTCGCTGTGCGCGACGACGACGGCGCCGAGCGTGCCCTCGTGAGCGCCGTGCGCGCCGGCGCCAGCCATGTCCAGCTCGCCGGCATGCTCTTCGCCGCCGCCACCGACTACCGCTACCTCACCATCGGCCACGCCCTCGACTTTACCAACAAAGCCTTCGAGGCGCTCGATATCGTCGGCTGGGACGAGCCGGCGCTGGTTGAGCTGGTGCTCGGCTCCGTCGTGCGCGGCATCGCCCAGGGCGCCCGTCAGGAAGAATCGAACGCCTGGCGTCATCCCATAGACCTCGTCGCCATCCTCGAAACCGCCTTCGCCGCGCTCCCGGTTGCCCGTGCCGCCGGCCGCTCCAAGCTCGGCTCCTGGCATGACCAGGCCACCCTCGGCCAGCTCCTGCTGCTGGACGACCCCCAGCGCAACGCGGACGCCCTGCTCCAGGCATTGCGTGACGGCGCCAGCGCGGTCGAGCTGGCCGGCGCGGTCGCCTACGCCGCCGCGCTGCGCATCGCCCGCTTCCACACCAGCAACGAATTCGGCGACTGGGACACCACCCTGCACACCTTCACCTTCGCCAACGCCGTCCACATGGGGCTGCGTCGCCTCGCCACTGATCCGGTCGATGTGGATGGCGTTGCGGATGGTGTGGGCGCCCTGCTGCGCGGCGTCTTCGACGCCGCCATGTCCGTCTACCTCGACCGCTTCCTCAACGTCCCCGCCGCGCCCATCCCCACTCCCGCCGCTGACGGCACGCCGCCCGACACCATCCTGCGCCACTTCCCGCCTCTGCTGGATCGCCAGCAGCAGGTCAACGAGGCCGGCGAGCTCGTCGCCCGCTACCTCGCCAATGGCGGCGACGAAAATCGCCTGCTCGCCACGCTCGGCAAGGCGCTGCTGCGCGAGGATCGCGACTTCCACAGCATCCAGACCATCGAAGCCGCCTTCCGTCAATACGGCCTGCTGCGCGGCACGCCTGAGGCGGCGCACGTCCTGATCGCCGCCGCCCGCTACCTCGCCGCGCATGCGCCCACGCCTCGCGCCCAGGGCCAGACCTATTCCATCGCCCTCCGCCTGCATCGTGGCGACCGCATCTACGACGGATGATCCGTGATGGCGGAAGCGAAAATCGTTGGAAGCGGGAGCAGGTCGTCTCCCGCCCGACATCGGCCCTACTCCTCGCGAGGAGCCGAGCCGGACTGAGGACTGAGGACCCACCACGCGGCCCGGCCTACGGATTGCGAACGTGCTCTATAGGCCTGGCCGAACGCTGCCGAGCCATCGCACAGGACATCTTAGCCTGAGGAAAGCAGGAGGCAGCTATGCGTATCGCCCAGGTCGCCCCGCTCCAGGTCGCCGTCCCCCCACGCGCGTACGGCGGCACCGAGCGTGTCATCGCCAACCTCACCGAGGCGCTCGTCGCGCTCGGCCACGATGTCACCCTCTTCGCCACCGGCGACTCGCGCACCCGCGCCCACCTGCGCGCGTTCGTGCCGAAGGCGCTCGGCTTCGAGGGCATCAACGAGCCCCACGCATATCACATCGCCCTGCTCACCCAGGTCTACCACGACGCCGCCCAGTTCGACGTCATCCACTCACACCTCGACTACCTGACCCTGCCTTTCATCCACCAGACCGCCACGCCGACCGTCATCACCCTGCACAACCGCCTCGACACGCCCGAAGAAGCCTGTGTCATGCGCACCTATCCCGACGCCAACTACATCTCCATCAGCGACGACCAGCGCCATCCCCTGCCGCACGTCCACTGGGCCGCCACCGTCTACCACGGCGTCAACGTGGACGAGTTTCCCTTCTTCCCCGACCCCGGCGGCTACCTCGCCTTCGTCGGGCGCATCTCGCCGGAGAAAGGCCCGGAGCTTGCCATCGAGGTTGCCATCCGCGCCGGCGTCCCGCTCAAGATCGCCGCCAAGGTGGACCCCAAAGACCGCCGCTACTTCCGCGAGCGTATCGAGCCGCGCCTGTCGCATCCCCTGATCGAGTTCCTCGGCCCTGTCGGCGAGCGCCGCAAGCGCCAGCTCATGGGCAACGCGCTGGCCCTGCTGCTGCCGATTGACTGGCCGGAGCCGTTCGGCATGGTCTTCATCGAGTCGCTGGCCTGCGGCACGCCCGTGCTCACACGCCCCCGCGGGGCGGCGCCTGAGGTTCTGCGCGAGGGTGTGACCGGCTTCATGCGCGAGAGCGAGGACGAGCTGGTCGCGGCGGTCGGCTTGCTCGCCCAGGTCTCGCGCCAGGGCTGCCGTGACTACGTCAAAGAGCGCTTCGACACCATGCGCATGGCGCACGACTACGTGCGTCTCTACGACGCGCTGACCCGGAATGCACAGCCGTTGAGCGCGGCGGCGCTATAATAGGGCGGATGCGCGCCACCCGCGGCGCCGCCGCCAGTGCCTTCTCTCGACAAAGGAGCGCCCCGTGCCCGCCGACACGCCGCCCGCCGAGCAGCTCGCCGTCCCCGACCAGCGCGCGCTGGATGAAGTGGCGCTGACGCGCGCCGAGTATGACCGCATCGTCGCGCTGCTGGGGCGCGCGCCCAACCAGCTTGAGCTGGGCCTCTTCGGCGCGATGTGGAGCGAGCATTGTGGGTACAAGAACAGCCGCCCATTGCTGCGCCGCTTCCCCACCGCCGGCCCGCGCGTGCGTGTCAAGGCTGGCGCGGAGAATGCGGGCGCCGTGGACATCGGCGGCGGGCTGGCCGTGGTGATGAAGATCGAGAGCCACAACCACCCCAGCGCCGTCGAGCCGTACCAGGGCGCGGCCACCGGCGTCGGCGGCATCGTGCGCGACATCTTCACGATGGGCGCGCGCCCCGTCGCCTTGCTCGATTCGCTGCGCTTCGGCCCGCTGGATGAGCCGCGCAACCGCTATCTGTTCGCCGGCATCGTGGGGGGCATCGGCGGCTACGGCAATTGCCTGGGCATCCCCACCGTCGCCGGCGAGATCTACTTCGACGCCAGCTACAGCGGCAACCCACTCGTCAACGCGATGTGCGTCGGCCTGATCGAGGAAGGGCAGCTGATCCCGGCGCGGGCCGAGGGCGAAGGCAATCCCGTATTGCTGGTCGGCGCCGCCACCGGACGCGACGGCATCCACGGCGCCACCTTCGCCTCCGTCGAGCTGGATGAAGCCTCCGAGGAGCGCCGCCCCGCCGTCCAGGTCGGCAATCCCTTCACGGAGAAGCTGCTGATGGAAGCCTGCCTGGAGCTGCGCGGCAAGGGCTGGATCGTCGGCATGCAAGACCTGGGCGCCGCCGGGCTAACCAGCTCCAGCGTCGAGAGCGCCCACAAGGGCGGCGCCGGCATCGAGCTGGACGTGCTCAAAGCGCCGCGCCGCGAGTCGGGCATGACCCCCTACGACGTGATGCTCTCGGAGAGCCAGGAGCGCATGCTCGTCGTCGCCCGCGCCGGCTACGCGGCCAACGTCGCCGCGCTCTTCGCCCGCTGGGGCCTGCACTCGGCGGTCATCGGCCAGGTGATCGCCGAGCCGGTGATCCGCGTGCGCGAGGGCGAGCGGGTGGCGGCGGAGATTCCGACGCGCCTGCTCACCGACGAGGTGCCAGCCTACACACGCGAAGGCATCGCGCCGCCGGAACTGGCGGCGCTCTGGGCGTTCGATCCACGCTCGCTCGCCGATCTGCCCGATCCGAACGACGCGCTCATGCGCCTGCTCGCCGTGCCCGATCTATGCAGCCGCGAAGATGTCACCCGCACCTACGACACGATGGTCGGCGCCAACACGCTGGTTGGGCCGGGCAGCGACGCCGCCGTGCTGCGCGTGCGCGACGCCAACGACCGCGAGACCGGCCAGGCCCTCGCGCTCACGACCGACGGCAACGGCCGTCTCACCTACCTCGACCCGTATAACGGCGGGGCGCTGGCCGTCGCCGAGGCGGCGCGCAACGTCGTCTGCGCCGGTGCGCTGCCGCTGGCGCTGACGAACTGCCTCAACTTCGGCAACCCGGAGAAGCTGGAGATCTACTACCAGCTCGCCCAGGCGATTGACGGCATGGCCGCGGCCGCCCGCGCGCTGGAGACGCCGGTGATCTCGGGCAATGTCAGCCTCTATAACGAGAGCTTCGGCCGGGCGATCTACCCGACGCCGGTGGTCGGTATGGTCGGGCTGATCGAGGGGCGCGCGCCCACGCCCAGCGCCTTCCAGCGCGCCGGTGATGTCGTGGCGCTGCTGGGTGAGCTGACCGGCGATCCCGCGACGCTCGGCGGCAGTACGTATCTCGCCGCCCTGCACGGCATCGTCGCCGGGCGTCCGCCCCGGCTGGACCTCGACCGCGAGCGCGTGCTGCAACGGCTGACGCTCGACGCCATCGCCGCCGGCCGCGTCCGCTCGGCCCACGATTGCGCGGACGGCGGACTGGCCGTCGCCCTGGCCGAATGCTGCATCTGGTCCGGCCTGGGGCTGGAGGGCGGGGCGGCGCTGCCGGTGGCTGTGGGCGATCCGTTGGCCGCGACCGCGCTGCTCTATGGCGAGGCGCCGTCGCGCATCGTCATCTCAGTTTCGCCTGAGCGCTGGGATGAGATGGTGGCGCTGGCCGATGCGGCGGGGCTGCCGATCGCGCGGCTCGGCACGGTGGGCGGCGAGAGGCTGCGGCTGGCGGCGCTGCTCGACGTGCCGGTGGACGAGCTGGCTGAGGCGTGGCGCGGCGGACTGGCGCGGGCGCTGGGGCGTGGTCCCATGCCGGCGTGATCGGGCGCCTAGCGGCTGCCGCGCGAGAGCACGACGCCGACCGTAAGCTCGGTGAGCCGCGGGCCGGATGTGGTTGGGCGGATGAGGCCCACCTTCACGCGCGTGCCCTCCGGCAGCCGCTCCAGGGTGCGGCGCAGGTCGTCCACCATCGCCACCGGCTTGTTGTCGAGCGTGACGATCACGTCGCCGGGGCGGATGCCGGCGCGCTCGGCGGGGCTGCCCGGTGCCACCTGGACGACGGCGACGGCGGTGCGCTGCTCGATGCGTAGGGAGCGGCGAACGGACTGCTGTAACAGGCCGGACTCGCCGGCGATGCCGATCATGCCGCGGCGCACGGCGCCGTCGCGCAGCAGCATGGACGTTACCCACTTGACGGTGTTGATGGGGATGGCGAAGGAGAGGCCCTGCGTTTGTTGCAAGATGGCGACGTTCATGCCGATGACCTCGCCGCGGGCGTTGACGAGCGGGCCGCCGGAGTTGCCGGGGTTGATGGGGGCGTCGGTCTGGATGATGTCTTCGATCAGGCGGCCGCCGTAGCCCGGCAGGGTGCGGTGCAGGGCGCTGACGATGCCGGCGGTGACGGTGCTTTGCAGGCCGGCGGGGCTGCCGATGGCGACGACGAGCTGGCCCACTTGCAGCTTGTCGGAGTCGCCCAGGGCGGCGGAGGGGAGCGCCTTGCCTTCGGGTGGGGTGATGCGCACGATGGCGACGTCGGTGTCGGTGTCTTCGCCGAGCAGTGTGCCGGGCAGGTCTTGGCCGTCGGCCAGGGTGACGCTGATGCGCTGGGCGCCGTCTACGACGTGGCTGTTGGTGAGGATGTAGCCGTCGGGGGCGAAGATGACGCCGGAGCCGGCGCCCTCGGCCACGCGCGGGATGATGCCGCCGTAGACGCGCTCGCCGACTTCTTTGCGCACGCTGATCTGGACGACGGCGGGGCCGACCTGATTGACGACCTGGATGATGCTGCGCGAGTAGGCGTCGAGCGCCTCCGCTTCGTCCACCGCGACACCACTGAGGGTTTCATGCGGCTGCTGGCCCTCGTCTCGCGGTTTGCCAAACCACGCCATATCGCTACGCCT
>JAICVS010000038.1 GCA_025935195.1 Ktedonobacterales bacterium | reverse complement strand
CAGGAGGGGTTGCCCCATTCGGATCCGACCGGCTCATCGCTCGCTTGCAGCTCCCCGGTCACGTTTCGCCGCTCTCCGCGTCCTTCTTCGGCCCCTGGCCCCTGCTACAGGCATCCACCCCGCACCCTGCTCCGCTTGGCAATGCCACTGCATCGCCTCGCGCGAGCAACTCGTAGCGTGTGTAATCTGGAACTCGCTCGCTTCGGCAAAATCGAAGCAAATCTCCGCACATCCAATAGGGTATCTGGACGTGCGGCCCTACATCTCTATGCAGTTGTTCATGTGCTACCCGCCTCACTCCCGACAATGCCGGGCGGCGGCCATGCGCCCCTCGATCCCGCCGACGCGCTCGCATCGGCGTCCGGTTCGAGGGGCACCCCCTGATAATACACCACAATCTGAGCAGCGTCAAGGCCAATTTTGAAGCTGATCTCGGCGCGCGCCCGTCCGACCCATAAGGCCCCACCCATTCAACTCATATCTTCTGTTCATCCGTGGACGGAGACAAGTACCACCGCGCTCTACCGCTCCGCCTCCAGCGCCGCCACCTTGCGCTCCAGGTCCGCCCGCTCCACCGGCCCGACGGTCTTGAACCGGATCACTCCGTGCCGGTCAATGACGAATGTCGAGGGCGTGTCCACCACCTTGTACCGCAGCGTCGTACGCAGATCCTCATCTTGCGCGACTGGATAGCGCACGCCGAGCTGCCCCACAAACGTCCGAATCGTGGCCGCGTCGTCCACCGTGTCCACGCCTAGCACTACCACGCCGCCAGCCTTCCGCGCGTCGTAGACCCGCTGCAAGGCCGGCATCTCGAAGCGGCACGGCTCGCAGTTGACGTACCAGAAATTCAGCACCACCACACTGCCGTGCAGACCGCCCAGGGTGAGCGGCTTGCCGTCGAGCTGGCGCAGCGAGACATCCGGAGCGAGATGCCCCACCAACGGCGCGGCCGGCCCTGGCGTCGCGCCCGGCGCGGGCGGCGGCGCGTCCGGCGTCAGCAGCGCCTTCGCCAGAATCGCTACCGTCGCCACCGCAATCAGCGCGCCCACTCCCCGCACGATCAGGCGTCGCCGCCCGCGAGCAGACGCCGCCTCTTGTGGCACGGCCTCCGCGCGACCGTCGCGCCGCCGCATCCGCTCCAGTATGCTCATCCCATCTCCGCTATGGGCGCAACCCTTGAAACCCTCGTGTCATCCTGGCTACATCTTGCCCAGGCCCATCAGGTGGAAGCCGCTATCCAGGTGCAGGATCTCACCTGTCAGATTCTTCGCCTCCGGCGAGCAGAGGAAGACGGCCAGATCCGCCACGTCATCCTGCGAGATGTTGCGCCGCAGCGGCGCCACCTGCTCGATCAGCCCGAACATCTCATTGATGTTGCCGACCCCGCGCGCCGAGAGCGTGCGCATCGGCCCCGCCGAGATGCCGTTCACGCGCACGCCGGCCGGCCCCAGATCCCAGGCCAGATAGCGGATGGCCGCCTCCAGCGCCGCCTTGGCGATGCCCATCAGATTGTACCCCGGCACTACCCGCTCCGCGCCCAGATACGTCATCGCCACGATGCTCCCGCCGCCCTCGCGCTCCCGCATAAACGGCTCCGCCCGCTTCGCCATCGCGATCAGCGAGTACGCGCTGATGTCCACTGCCGTCAGAAACCCCTGCCGTGAGACCTGGGAGACCCGCCCGCGCAGATCGTCCGTCGGCGCGTAGGCGACGCTGTGGATCAGCATGTCCAGCCCGCCCAGCTCGGCGCCCACCCGCGCGAACACCGCATCCAGCTCGTCGTCGCGCTGCACATCGCACGGCAAAACCAGCGCACCCTCCATGTCCGCCGTCAGCTTGCGAACGTTCTGCTCCATGCGCTCCTGGTATGTGAAGGCGAGGCGGGCGCCCCGCGCGGCCAACTGCTGCGCGATCGGCCACGCGACACTGTTATGGTTCGCCACCCCGAAGATCAGGGCCGTCTTGCCCGTCAGCTCACCCACGGTTGCGCTCCTCTCACGGCCGCTGCTGTGCGGCCAATCGCGCCGGCTCGCGTGTGTCCGCACGAACTGTCTTCGCTTATTCCGCGCGCCATTGTAGCACCGCTTCCAGCCAGCGACAATTCGCCCCGTGCCCGCTCAATCTCAATACCCCACCGCCGGATCCACCACGTTCAGCAGCGGCCGCCCCGCACGGTAGCGGGCGATATTCTCCAGGAACAAGTCGGTGAAGCGCGCCGCGATGCGATCCGACGAGCCGGAGACGTGCGGCGAGATGATCACGTTCGGCATCGTCCAGAGCGGGCTGCTCGCCGGCAGCGGCTCCTCCTCGAAGACATCCAGCCCCGCCCCGCCCGGCCGGCCCGCGCGCAGCGCCGCGATCAGCGCCGCCTCATCCACCACGTCCCCACGCGCGATGTTCACCAGGAAGGCGCTCGGCGTCATCGCCCGCAGCTCGTCCGCGCCGATCAAGTGATGCGTTTCCGGCGTGCTTGGCGTCGCGATCACCACGTACTCGCTCGCGCCCAGCAGCTCGCGCAGCCGGCCCACCGGCAGCAGCGCGTCCACATCCGTGTCACGCTCGCCCTCCGCCGCCGAGCGCCGCGTCGCCAGCACGCGCATGCCGAAGGCCCGCCCCAGCCGCGCCACCGCGCGCCCAATCGCCCCAAGCCCCACGATTCCCAGCGTCGTCCCGCGCAGCTCGCGCCCACTCAAGAGACGCCGCGCCTCCCGCGCCGGCCACGTCCGCTCGCGCTGCTCCGCCAGCATCACCGGCCAGCTTCGCGCCCACAGCAACAGCATACTAAAGACGAACTCGCTGATCGGCCCCGCATGGACACCGCGCGCATCCGTCACGACCGGCCCGCCCGGCCGCACCAGCCCCGCGCGCACCGCGCCGTCCGCGCCCGCGCTCGGCAGCGCCAGCCAACGGATACGTGCGTCCAGATCGAAGCTATGCGCCGGCGGCCGGTAGGTGCAGAGCACGTCGGCCTCTGGGTGCGCGCGCAGCGCCTCGCGCATCGCATCCACACCTTGCACCAGCAGCAGCCCGTCCGCGCCAAGCGTGGCCGACAGCCGCTCGCGGTCGTCCGCGCCGAACTCGAAGTCGCTCACCACCAGCCGCGGCACACGCTCCCCGCCCGCTCCCGCGTCGCGCATACGCACCTCCCTGCTCCGCTCTCGCTTCCGGCGATCCCGGCACAACGCTCCGAACGCTCCGATCTATTGAACCACGAACCCGGCCGAGTATGCCGCCTGCGCGGCGCCGCCCGCGTCCGCCTGCGCGCTGTAGCGAATGGCGATGCGATACACCCCCGCGTCCCAGGCATTCGGATTGGATGCCTTCGTCCCCGGCGCCAGCGTGAACGGCTCGCTCAGGCCCGCCGGGATCGCCAGCGCATTCGCCTGGCTCACCCGCTCGCAGCCCTCCACGATCACCCAGACCTTCTTAGCGGCGTCGAAGTGCTGGAGCTGTAGGAACGTGCAGCTCGATTGCCCATCCAGCGCGTAATAGTCGGTCTGGCTCGTGTTCTTCACCGTCACGCCGAACGGCTGGCTTGGCGTATATTTCTTCCGATCAAGGGTGATTTGCAGCGCGCCCGGCGCCGCCGTCGGCACCGGCACCTTCACCGTCGCGCTGGACGAATTGCATCCCGCCAGCGCCAACACCACGACGAGCGTTCCCACGCTCGCCAGCGCCAGCGCCCCGCCCGCCCGCTCTCGCATACCACGATCCTCCATACTACGGCCTTCTCTCTGATTGATGGGCCGATCTCCGTCTTGTCGCGCGCCGTCCAGTTCTTGAACGTGTACCCACCTATCGTAGTAGCGCCTCCCATGCCGTCCTATACGCCGGACCCAGGTATCCAGCCCGAATATCCCGGTCCCACTGATCGGCTTTTCGCGGGCACAGCGCGTACACTGTCTACCAGGAATAGCAGTCGCGCATGGTTCTCCCTCTCCCAAGAAAGGTAGGCGATGGCCCTGGCTCCAGTCACCTCCTCCACACAGCGCACATCCGATCAGATGCCCGCCGCCTCCTATTCCCTTCATGCCAGCCGGCGTGCCGCACGGCGCAATGTCGTGCCCGACGCCGTGGACTATGTGCTCGCGCACGGCCAGCTTACCCATCGCACGGGCATCCGCTTCTTCTTCCTGCGCCGTTGTGACATCCCCCCGGCGGACCGCCGCCACGGCTGGTGCGCGCGCCTCGTCGGCACCGTTGTCCTCGTCGCGCCCGAAGGCGAGATCATCACTGTCTACCGCAACCGCCGCGCCCTGCCCGCCATCCGCCGCAAGCCCAAGTACCGGCTCATCCCCGCCGTCTGAACCGCAGCCACTCCTCTATGCTCCTGGAATGCTTCTGAGCTGGATCGCTTGTGCCCCCGGCCCAACCCATCCCACCTTACCCAATCGCGAAGCTCGCCTGCCCATAGAGGTGCATTCGTCGCTCCAACAATGGCCCTCCACCGCGCCGCATGTGCCGTAGTGTGCGTTGCGCCGCGAAGCCGTAGCGCGCCAACAGCGCCAGCGCCGCCCCGTTCGCCTCCGGCGCGATCACCAGCGGCCCCCCCGCGAACGGCAGCGCCAGCGCATGCGCCAGCACCGCCTCCGCATCCTCCGGCGTCACCGCCACCCACGGTCCCAGCATGCGCGCCTGCGCAACCAGAAACGCGCGCACCTCGCCGCGCTCGCCCCGCGCCACGAACGCTCGCCCCATGCCATCCGCCAGATAGGCCGCCAGCACAGCGCCGCGATCCGCCCCGAAGCGCGGCGTGTCGAACGCGATCACCTCCGCCAGATCACCCAGCCGCATCACATCCACCCGCGCACGCCCTGGCGCGCTCGCGTCCACCGTCGGAGCGCCTACCCGCGCAAGCAGCGCCACCCGGTCATCCACCGCGAAGCCCATGCGCGCGTACAGCGGATAGCCCGCCTCACTCGCATCCAGCAGCGTCACTGGGCATCCCCGCTCGTCGATCCATGCCAGCAGCCGCTCCATCAGCGCCCGCGCGATCCCCCGCCGCTGGAACGCGGGCAGCACGCCCATCTGCCCCACATACGCGAATGGCCCGAAGTCCGTCGCGCCCACCATCCCCGCCGGCTCGCCCTCCACCTCCGCCAGCAGCCACCCGTCCGGCCGCGAGCGCAGCAGCCGCGCCAGCTCCGCGCGCCGGCTCTCGCGCCCATAGGCCGCCATGCCGATCGCGTCCGCCGCCGGAATATCCGCCTCCGTCATCGTCCGTACCACGATCTCCGCCACGCATCGCTCCTCGCCGTCTCCCCGCAAACCGCATGATTGCGTCACTCACTATCGCGCAGTATATCCTGCCCATTGTGGCGGCCAGATCTTGTGGAGTGGCACCCAGGCATGATTTTCACATCCCGCCCGTGTTACTTCCGTGCGTATAGTATGAGGGAGCCTAGCGGGCGCCAGAGATGCGCCTGCCCAATTGGCGGCTTCTCTATATGGCGGTATATGGCGGTTGGGTGGGGGGATGGGCGATGACGCAGCCAAATCCTGGCCCGTTGCAGGGACAGACCCTCGGCACTTTCTCCCTCGAATCGTTGCTCGGCGTTGGCGGCATGGCCGAAGTGTATCGCGCCCGCGACCTCGTGCTCCAGCGCGATGTCGCCGTCAAAGTCCTCCCCCGCTCGCTCGCCGAGGATCCCAACTACGTCGCGCGCTTCCGCGAAGAGGCTCGCGTCGTCGCCGCCCTCACCCACCCTAACATCGTTCCTGTCTACACCTTCGGCGAGGAGCGCGGCCTGCTCTACCTCGTCATGCCCATCATGCGCCAATCCCTACGCGACCTGATTGATACAGACGGCGCGCTGCCGCCGTCTGAAGCCGCGCAGTTCGCCCTCCAGGTCGCCGCCGGGCTGGAGGCTGCTCACGCGCTCGGCCTCGTCCATCGTGATGTCAAGCCCGAAAACGTCATGCTCGACGCCGAGGGTCACGCGCTGCTGACCGACTTCGGCATCGCCCGCGAGCTTGCCACCCTCAAGCGCCGCGAGCCGCGCACCCTCGCCGCCACTGGCCTGCCCGTTGGCACACCCGAATACATGGCCCCGGAGCAGCTCGAAGGCCGCCCACTCGATCAGCGCGCCGACATCTACTCGCTCGGCGTCCTGCTCTACGAGCTGCTCACTGGCACCGCCCCTTTCCACGCCGAGACCCCGTATAGCGTCGCCGCCAAGGTGCTGACTGAGCCGATCGTCCCGCCTTCCGCACTCCAGCCCCGCCTCTGGCCGGAGATCGAAGCGGTGGTGATGCGCGCCCTCTCGCGCCACCCGCGGGACCGCTACCCGGACATCCCCGCCTTCGCCGCCGCGCTGCGCCAGGCTATGTTCAGCCAGAGCGCCGCCGGCATCGCCGGGCTTGCCGGGCCAGCCACCGGCGCCTCCACCGCCACCCTTGCCGCGGCGCCGCTCGCGGCGTCCACGCCAGCGATGTTGCCCCCGCCCTCTCCACCTGTCCATGCGCCAGCCGCCGCCCTCACCTCCCGCTTACTCGCGTCACGGCTCGCCGCTCCTCGTGGCGCGCTCGCCATCGCGGCCCTGGCACTCGCGCTGCTCGTCGCCGCCGTCGGCGTGCTCGCCCATCCCGGCTTTCTGTTCGGCCAGAACCCCCAAGATGCGGCGATCTCTCCCATCATCGCCCCCACCGCGACCCCGTTCACGTTGCCCACGTCGCCGGCCACCACTGTGACCCCCATCGCGCATGCCACCGCCGTCCCAAGTCCCACCAATGTCCCCACTCATGCGCCTACCAATGGCCCCACCACCACACCCGCGCCGCTGCCGACGGCAACCACGCCGCTGCCGACCGCGACACCCATCCCGCCGCCGCCCCCACCGACCGCTACTCCACAGCCGTCCGCGACGCCTTGCCCTCCTAATACCAACGCCCGCGCCGATTGTCCTGGCAAGGGGTAACGGCGGCGCGCTATCATCCGCGCGCCGCCACCACCCGCTCTGGATAGTCGCTGAAGATGCCGTCCACACCCCACGCGATCAACCGCCGCATGTCAGCCGGCCGATTCACCGTCCACACATTGACCGCCAGCCCCGCGTCGTGTACCCGCCGCACCAGCTCCGGCGTCACCAGGCGCAGCCCCGGATGCATCGCCTCCGCGCCCACCGCCAGCGCCGGCGCCAGCAGATCACGCCCGCGCCACTCATCGCCGAACAGCGCACTGGTGCGCAGCCAGGGCAGCCGCGCCTTCAGCAGTGCGATTGCCGGATGCGCGAACGACGAGACCAGCACCCGCACGCGCATCCCCTCCTCCAGCCCCCGCAGCGCCGCCATCAGCGCCTCCGCCGTCTCCAACGCCTCCGCGACCGACTCCCCCTTCACCTCCAGGTTGACGCCCCCGCCACGCTCACGCGCCAGCGCCAGCGTCTCCTCCAGCGTCGGAATGCGCTCGCCCCGCCCCACGTTCAGCCCGCGCAGTTCGGCGAAGGACATCTCTGCCACCCAGCCGCAGCCGTCCGTCGTCCGGTCCACCGTCCCATCATGGATGATCACCAGCCGGCCGTCGCGGCTCCGCTGCACGTCACACTCGACCGCGTTCGCCTCCAGATCGAACGCCAGCCGAAACGCGAGCAGCGTGTTCTCTGGTGCTCGCGCCCGCGCTCCCCGGTGCGCGTAACACACCGGCCGCTTCTTCGTTTCCATCGTCTCCGCCGTCGCCTGCTCCGTCATCTCCGGCTTCTCCCACGCATCGCGCTCGCGCTTGCGTCGCCCGCCCCGTGGCGTCCCATGCGCTACAATACCATGTGGCACGCCCGCCCGCTCCCCGTGCCATCGCATCGTCACCTGCACCGCGGCGCGACGCGGCTCCCCCTCGCCGCGCACGGAGAGGGGGCCGGGGGTGAGGACTCCCACTTCACAAAAAGGATGGACATCATGCGCAGCAAAGTGACCATCGTCGGCGCCGGCAACGTCGGTGCCACCCTCGGCCAGCGCGTCGCCGAGCGCGACTACGCCGACGTCGTGCTGGTGGACGTCATCCCCGATATGCCCCAGGGCAAGGCCCTCGACATCCTCGAATCCGGCCCCGTCCTCGGCTTCGACTCCCTCGTTACCGGCACCAACAGCTACGATGAGACGGAAAACTCCGATGTCGTCGCCATCACCTCTGGCATCGCCCGCAAGCCCGGCATGAGCCGTGACGACCTCATCCGCACCAACCAGGGCATCATCACCCAGGTCACGCAGGAGATCGTCAAGCGCTCGCCCAACGCCATCCTGATCTGCGTCACCAACCCGCTCGACGCCATGGCCCAGCTTGCCTTCAAGGTCAGCGGCTTCCCCAGGCAGCGCGTGATGGGCCAGGCGGGTGTGCTCGACACCGCCCGCTTCCGCACCTTCATCGCCCAGGAGCTGAACGTCTCTGTGCGCGACGTGCAGGCGTTCGTGCTCGGCGGCCACGGCGACACCATGGTGCCGCTCACCCGCCTCTCCACCGTCGCCGGCGTCCCGCTGCCGAAGCTCATCTCCGCCGACCGCCTCACCCAGATCGTCCAGCGCACTCGCGACGGCGGCGCCGAGATCGTCAACCTGCTCAAACAAGGCAGCGCCTACTACGCTCCTTCCGCCTCCGTGCTCCAGATGATTGACTCGATCATCCTCGACAAGAAGATGATCATGCCCTGCGCCGCCTACCTGGACGGCGAGTACGGCGTGAGCGGCCTCTTCGTCGGCGTTCCCGTCAAGCTCGGCGCCGGCGGCATCGAAGAGATCATCCAGCTCGACCTGACCGACGACGAGCGCGCCATGCTCCAGAAGTCCGTGGACTCCGTGCGCGAGCTGGTCGGCGTCATGGGCATCTGAGATCGCGGCCCTCTGAAAGCATTGATGTATGGACACGGCACGGGCATTCATGCCCAACCCGCCGTCCGCCGGCCATTGATGGCCGCGACCAGCGCGCGTCCATCCCGCGGCGAGAGGCGCCGTGGTAGCCTGAGTTCGCGGCCTCTCATGCCAGGCCATGCGCGGGATGAATGGCGCGGCGTACTCGGCGTATTCCAGGCGGCAATGTTGACTGGCGCGGTCAACATTGCCGTTTTTGCCGTTTTTTGATGGTGTGTCGCGTGCCGATCTGGGTCGAGGGCCGAATTCAAGCGGGTTTGCGGGGATCGGCAACGTGACGTTTCGTGTTCTGGGTGGCAAAAACGGCAAGAAACGGCAAGGTGAGGTTGCCGTTTTGGGCATGTTTCGTTGCCGTACGGTATGTGTGATGTGACTCGTCGTCATTGCCCGTATTGCCATTGCCGCCCCTTCCCCTCTCCGCGCATCCCCCGCATCCCCCGCATCCCCCGCATCCCCCGCATCCCCCGCATCCCGGCGTCCTGTCGCCGTCTCACCATGAACATTATCGAACGTGAGTTTCATTTTTGTCAAGAGCAGCGGGATGGAATGATACCGCTGTGGGCGAGGATATGATGTTCGTTGGCTTGCCGCTCCTCCGTTTCGCCGTAGTGGTTCTCGTCGCTCGCGTGGCAGCACTGCGGTTCGTTGGCATACACTTAGAAGTATCTATCAGTCGGACCACGAGGCGCGCATGCGAGGAAGTTACTCATAATCTGCCTCTCGATCTCCGTCTCTCCTCCGCGTCCTCCGCGTCCTCCGCGGTTCAAGTCTCCCCCGGCACGAGGAGGTGCCTTTTCCATGAGCGAGCCAGAAGGCCTCAGCGAGATTCTCACCACCGGCGACTATCAGCATGTGCGCGTCGAGCGCCACGGCTTCGCCGCCTACGTCACGCTCGCGCGCCCCGACGTTCACAACGCCTTCAACGCCCGGCTGATCGCCGAACTGCAAGCCGCCTTTCAGGTGCTCGGCGCGGATGACGGCGTGCGCGCCATCGTGCTGCGCGGTGACGGCCCCAGCTTCTGCGCCGGCGCCGACCTCAACTGGATGCGTGCCAGCCTCGACTTCAGCCGCGACGAGAACGTGGCCGACGCGCTGCGCATGGCCGACATGTTCCGCGCCATAGACGCCTGCCCCCAGCCGGTGATCGGCCGCATCCACGGCGCCGCGCTCGGCGGCGGCGCCGGCCTCACCGCCGTCTGCGACATCGCCATCGCCGCCGAGGACACGCGCTTCGGATTCACCGAGGCCCGGCTGGGCATTGCCCCCGCCGTCATCTCTCCCTTCGTTGTGCGCAAGATCGGTGAATCCCACGCCCGCGCCCTCTTCACAACCGCCGAGCGCTTCGATGCCGCCCGCGCCCGCGCCATCGGCCTCGTTCACGAGGTCGTCCCCGCCGCGGAGCTCGACGCCGCCGTGCAAGCCAAGCTGCGCGCCATCGGCCAGTCCGGCCCGGCCGGCGTGCGCACCGGCAAGCTCATGGCCCGCACCGTCGCCAAGCTGAGCGACACCGAGGCCCGCGAGGCCACCGCCGCCACCATCGCCGGCCTGCGCACCAGCCCCGAAGGCCAGGAAGGCATCCGCGCCTTCCTCGAAAAGCGCCGCGCCACCTGGGTATCCGACGGGGTATCTGACGATGTTTAAATCCGTCCTGATCGCCAATCGCGGCGAGATCGCCGTCCGCGTCATTGCCGCCTGTCAGCAACTCGGCATCCGCGCCCTCGCCGTCTACTCCGAGGCCGACCGCCACGCCGCCCACGTGCGCGCCGCCGACGCGGCGTATTGTATCGGCCCCGCCCCCGCGCGTGAGTCGTACCTGGACATCGCGCGCATCGTCTCAGTCGCCGTCGCGCATGGCGCCGAGGCGATCCACCCCGGCTACGGCTTCCTCTCCGAGAACGCGGATTTCGCCGCCGCCTGCGCGGACGCCGGCCTCGTCTTCATCGGCCCGCCGCCCGAGGCAATGCGCCTGATGGGATCGAAGACCGCCGCCAAACGCGCCGTCGCCGCCGCTGGCGTCCCCACCGTCCCTGGCTACGCCGGCGAGCAGCAGGACGCGCGCACCATGCAGCGCGAGGCCGCGCGCATCGGCTACCCCGTCATGCTCAAAGCGGCGGCCGGCGGCGGCGGCAAGGGCATGCGCGTGGTTCACTCCCGCGAGGAACTGCCCGAAGCGCTCGCCGCCGCACAGCGCGAGGCACTGGCCGCCTTTGGCGACGGCACGGTCTTCCTCGAAAAGCTCGTCGTCGCCCCGCGCCACGTCGAGTTCCAGATTCTTGCCGACGCCCACGGCCATTGTGTCCACCTGGGCGAGCGCGACTGCTCCATCCAGCGCCGCCACCAGAAGGTCGTCGAGGAAAGCCCCTGCGTCGCCCTCACACCCGACCTGCGCGCCGAGATGGGCGCGGCCGCCGTGCGCGCCGCCCGCTCCGCCGGCTACGTCAATGCCGGCACCTGTGAGTTCCTGCTGGACCGCGACGGCCGCTACTACTTCCTGGAGATGAACACGCGCCTGCAAGTCGAGCACCCCGTCACCGAACTGGTCACCGGCCTCGATCTGGTGAATCTCCAGCTCGCCATCGCCGCTGGCGAGCCGCTGCCCTTCACCCAGGAGCAGATCGTCCCGCGCGGCCACGCCATCGAGGTGCGCCTGTACGCCGAAGACCCCGTCAACGGCTATCTGCCATCCACCGGCACGGTCGCCGTCTTCGCCGCGCCGCGCGCGCCCGGTGTGCGGGTGGACGCCGGCATCGCCAGCGGCGATGAGGTCTCCGTCCACTACGACCCCATGCTCGCCAAGCTGATCGTCGCCGCGCCGGACCGCCCCGCCGCCGTCGCGCGCCTGCAATGGGCGCTGGAGCATCTCGCGGTGCTGGGCGTCGCCACCAATGCGCCGCTGCTGCGCGCCATCGCCGCCGAGCCGGATTTTCGCGCCGGTGAGACCTCCACCGCCTATCTGGAGACGCACGACTTCACCGCCGCCACGCGCCACCCCGACACCCCGCCCGATGTGTCGCTCGCCGTCGCCCTCTGGGAGGCCACAGCCGCGGCATCCGCAGGGGCGCATGGCATGCGCCCCTACAACGGCCTGTCCAACGGCCCCTACAATCCCTGGACCGCGCGCGGCACCGCCACCACTCTGTCAGGCGCGACGCGCCGCTTTCGCTACACGCGCGCCGGCCGCGATCACAGCGTCGAGCTGGTGCCCGACCCGGCGGGCGACGGCTACCGCGCGAGCGTGGATGGCGCTCCATTCGCCAGCAATGACGCGATCAGCGCGACGCCGCGCGGCAACGGCCTGCTCGTCCTCGCCATCGGCGAGCGCCGCGAGACCTGCCATCTCGCCCGCCGCGGCTACGACATCCTCGTGAGCTTCCGCGGCGACGCCTACACGCTCGCCAAGCCGCGCCCGCTGGATGTCGAGTCCACCGCCCACGCCAGCGATGTGGCCGCCGGACGGCAGGCCCTCGCCGCGCCGATGGCCGGCACCGTCATCAAGGTCAACGTCGCCGAGGGCGACACCGTCGAGGCGCAGCAAACGCTCGTCGTCCTCGGCGCCATGAAGATGGAACATGCCGTCATCTCGCCCTATCCCGGCCGCGTCCTGCGCGTCCCGCATCAGGCGGGCGACGTCGTTCCCGGCGGAGAAATCCTCATCGAGCTGGACACCGGCTCCCCTCCTCAGGAGTAACCCACCATGCATCCACCGCTCTTCACTCTCCTCCTCCCACCTCCGTGTCCCTCCGTGTCCTCTGTGGTAAATTCTCTCTTCTGCTTTGAGGAGGTGCGGCCATGCCGCGTGAGCTGCTGAACGACCTGCCCCGCCGTGTCACCATCGTGGAAGTCGGCCCGCGCGACGGCCTGCAAAACGAGCATGGCGTCGTCGCCACCGCCGATAAGATCCATTTCATCAACCTGCTCAGCGCCGCCGGCTTCCCAGTGATCGAAGCCACCTCGTTCGTCAGCCCGAAGGCCATCCCCCAGCTCAGCGACGCCGCCGAGGTCATGGCTGGCATCGAGCGCCGCCCCGGCACGCGCTACACCGCCCTCGTCCCCAACCGCAAAGGCATGGAGCGCGCCCTCGCCGCCGGTCTGCGCGAGGTCGCCGTCTTCACCGGCGCGTCTGAGACCTTCGTCCAGCACAACATCAACACCAGCATCGTCGGCAGCATCGCCAACTTTCGCCCGGTGATCGAGATGGCGCGCGAGCATGGCGTGCGCGTGCGCGGCTACATCTCCACCGCCTTCGGCTGCCCGTACGAGGGACGTGTCGCGCCCGATGCCGTGCTGCGTGTCGCCAACGAGCTGATCGCGCTGGGAGTGGACGAGCTTTCCATCGGCGATACCATCGGCGTCGCCACACCCAATCAGGTGGTCGAGATCAGCGACCTGCTGAAGTCCGCCATCCCGGTCGAGCGCCTCGCTATGCACTTCCACGACACACGCGGCACCGCCCTCGCCAACGTCCTGGCGGCGTTGGACTGTGGCATCAGCAGCTTCGATAGCTCATCCGGCGGTCTGGGCGGCTGCCCATACGCCCCCGGCGCCTCCGGCAACCTTGCCACTGAAGACCTGCTCTACATGCTCGACGGCATGGGCATCGAGACCGGCGTCAATCTGGCCGCCGTCGTCGAGGCCAGCCACTTCCTCGCGAGCAAGCGCGGCCTGCCGCCGGCCAGCCGCTACTACGCCGCCGCGACCGCCACCTTGTGAGAGTGGGAAAGACAGGCTAACAGGAGAGATTCATCTCACCCAACTGGCTCGCGTCGGCCAATAGCTCGACCGGGATCGTCTCGCGTGCCTCGCCCTGCTCGCGCAGCCGCCGCAGCTCGCGGCGCGAGACCTGATACGCGCCGTCGCTCAGGGTGAACGGCACCTGGCCTTCTGAGATCGCCTCGCAGAGATCGGCGAGCGTCAGCTGCTGGTCTTTGCGTGTGCCGGTCGCCATATGTCTTCTCCCTTGCTGGTGGCGGGCGTCGTTGCGGCGCCGCGGCTCTCATGCGCTGCGCGCCACGCTTCACTTTACTAACGATAGTATAGCCGATGCGCGCAATGCCCAGGTAGCAGGTTTCATGCCGAAAGGGACGATTCCCGCGCCTCACGGCGCATCCTCGCTCACGGCGCCACCAGAGGCGGTGCCACCCGCCTCCGCCGCGATAAACTCGTCCAGCGCATCGCGCATCGCGCGCACGCCCACGCCCCGCCCCTCGGCCAGCGTCTCGATGCGGGCGCGGCGCCGGTCGAGCGCGTCCGCGCAGCCCTCCGGCGTCATGCCTAGCAGCGCCGCCACCTCCGCCAGCCCCGCCTCATCCAGCGGCGTGAAGGTGTCGCTTTGCGGCTCCCAGGTCGCCAGCGGCAGCAGGCTCACCCCGTAGCTGTCATCCGCCCGCGCCTCACCCGTTGGCAGATCCGGCCGCAGCAGGTTCACCGTCAGGAAGCGGCGGCGCGGCGGCCAGACGCGGCCCACCAGCCCAATATTGACGATCACGCCCAGCCGGCGGATGTCACCGGCGGGCAGCCGCAGGTCGCGCGCCAGCATCGAGAGTACGTCCGTCACCGTGTCGGCGTGGCAGGACGTGGCGACGGCGAAGCCGTCCGCCGGCAGCCGCAGCAGTTGCCGCGCGACGCGCCCCCACATGTAGATCGGCAGGTGGTCGCTCACCTCGTTCGCCAGCACGCAGGTTGTCTCCGGCCGCACCTCGCTCACGAAGTCGAAGTCCTCGTACATCCCGGTCGTGTAGACCAGCGTCGAGCCATTGGGCAGGAAGCCGAGCAGTGCGTTGAGCGTCGTCGTCTTGCCCACCCCCGGCGTCGGGTCCGTTGGCCCAGAGACGATCAGCGAGTGGTGACGCTCGATCAGCAGCCAGAGCAGCGCCGCCGTGCGCGCGTCCAGGCTGCCGAGCGAGACGAGCTGCGCGACCGAGAGCGGCCGGTCGGACTCGTAGTGCCACATGCGGCGGTGATAGGGGCTGCGCGGATCGAACATCGGTCTTCTCGCTCTCGGCGTATCCCGCATCTTGTGCGGGGCGGGACCAGACTACGCGGGGATGCTGACACTCCGCAGGGGCTAAAGCCCCACGGGTTCTCGGTTCATTCCCGCAGGCATCCCCGCGAGTCCCCGAAGGCGCTGTCCGCGCCATTGGATATTCTTGGCCGCGTTCTCGTCGCGGTCCAGGATCAGCCCACAGTGCATGCAGACGTGGGTACGCACACGCAAACTCTTGGCGATGCGCTCCCCGCACCCGCTGCACTCCTGGCTGGTGTACGCTGGAGCGACCGCCTCCACTCGCTTCCCGGCGCATGCTGCCTTGAAAGCAAGGATCGAGAGGAATTGGCCCCATCCGGCGTCTTGAATACTTTTGTTGAGGCCGGCCTTACGCCTGGCCCCGTTGGGCAAATAGCCCCCAGTGCCATCGGGTTTGGGGGCGGGGCGGCGCATCAAGTTGGCGGGCTGGATCGCCTCGTAGAAGATCGTGTCGTACGCCTGCACCAGCGCCAGGGCTGTCTTGTGGTGAAAGTCGGCGCGCTGCCGGCGCACGTGTTGGTGTTTCTTGGCGAGCACCTTCACCGCCTTCTTGCGGCGATTGCTCCCCTGCTTGCGCCGGGACACACGCTTTTGGGCCTTCTTCACCGCACGCTCCGCCGTGCGGTGGTGGCGGGGGTTGGGGACGTGCGCGCCGTCGGCACGGGTGAGGAAATGCACCAGCCCCACATCAATGCCCGTCTCCTGCCCGGTCAGCGGCAGCGGCTGGATGGGCACCTCCGCACACGAGAAACAGACGTACCATCCATCCGCCTCTTTGCTGATCGTGACCGTCTTGATCACGCCCGCCACGGGCCGGCTCCAGCGCACCGCGACGCGCCCGATCTTGGAGAGGACCAAGTACCCGTTATCCAGGCGAGCGCCATTGCCATATTCCTTGGAGGTGAAGGAGTGGTAACGGCCCCGGCCCTGGAAGCGCGGGAAGCCCGGCTTTTCTCCGTTCGCCAGTCGGCGGAAGAAGGCTTGATAGGTCTTGTCCAGCCGCGCCAGCACGTCTTGCAGGACATGGGAGTGAATGGCCGCATACTCTGGGAAGGCGGCACGCAGCTCTTTCAGTTCCGCCTCTTGCTGAAAGCGGGTGACGCTCTTGCCCTGCCCGCGCCGCCACCACGTGATGCGCTGTTCCAGGGCGGCATTGTAGAGCGTGCGGCAGCGCCACAGCACCGCCTCCAGCGCCCATTCCTGTTCAGGCGTCGGCTTCAGCTTCTCCTTGAAGGTCGTGCGCACGCTCAACTCTGGCATAGCTACTGCTCACCGTCCTGTTGGTCTTGCCGCGTGATGTACTGTCGCAGTGCCCAGATAATCTCTCCATTGAGGGATCGCCCGTGCGCTGTGGCAAGGCGGCGCATCCGCTCAAGAACCTCAAGCGGATACACAAACGTGATTTTCTTCTTGGGTGGCGGTCGCATCTCCATACACGTATTATACACGCATTTGACGTGTGTCACAACCGATAGGACTTCGGGCTAAAGCCCAGAAGCGCCTAACCGCTCGCCCTAAAGGGACGGCGGCTTGCGGCGGGCTAAAGCCCTATTCTGTCATTCGGATCGGGCGGCCGGCTGAGGCGACGCGGCCTCGGCGGATGGAGGCGCGGGAGCCGCGGCGCCGCCGGGCGTTTGCGCCGCCGCCTGTGCGGCGGATTGGGCGGTCGCCTGCGCCGCCGCGAGCGGTGGCGGCATCAGCCAGCCCGGCGCCGCCGTCCAGTTGATCGCCAGCAGGTGCGGCATTGCCTCACCCGTGAGCGCCAGCGCGCTGATGGCGCAGTTGCCGATGGCGATGAAGCGCGCCGCCTCGGTCTCCATCGCCGTATAGTGCGCCAGGATCAGCTTGATGATGTCGGCGTGCGCCACCACCACCAGATAGTTGCCCGTCGCGGCATCTTTCAGCGCGTCTTCCACGGCGGCGACGGCGCGCGCCCGCACGGCCTCGAAGCCCTCGACGCCCGCCGGTGGCTGATTGGGATGCTCCACAAACGCCTTCCACGCGGGATCGTGCTTGTTGAGATCGTCCACCAGCGCGCCCGACCAACTCCCCACGTCGGTATCCATCAGCCGGGGATCGGTGCGCACGGGCAGCGCCCAGCCGCGTGCGAGGATTTCGGCGGTCGCGCGCGCGCGCTCCAACGGGCTGGCGACGACGGCGCTGATCGGCAGACCGGAGAGCGCCACCGCCGCCCGCTGCGCCTGGCGCCGCCCCTCATCCGTCAGCGCCACGCCCGCGAGCTGGCCCGGCAGCCGCCGCTCGACGTTGTAGGTCGTCTCGCCGTGCCGCACGAGGATCACGAGCCGCGCCGGAGGGCGCTGGTCCGGCGCACGCGGTGCCGCCGCGTCCGCGGACACTGGCGCGGGATGCGCACCGTTGGCCGATTCAGGGGATATGGGAGCAGTGGTTTGCGGGGATTCCAAGGATTCCAGGGGTTTCATGAGCCGCCTAACCAGGCCGTCCGCCGTGCGGGGACGGAGTAGATAGAGATGTGCGTGTCGCAGGTACCATCCGGCCACCGGCAGGCAGATACGCCAGGCGATGCGAAGGGCAGCGCGCCAGCGCATCTGGGTTCCCTCAGACGACCGTATGGCGCGGCCTCTCGCACTCGTTCGTGTGGCGGAGGCCGTGCTTGCACCTATTGTAACAGCCATGGAGAAGCTCGTCGCGGCGGCCCATCCCGCGCGGGCCAGCCGGCGGTTGATGGAGTTTTACAAATTAGGATGGACAGGCCACGCCCGACCGCCAGCCGGCGATTAAAATCGCGCCTGGGGGCCTCCGGCCGCGAAGTCCGCCGTTGCGGACTGGAGAGAGAGATGCGGTGTGTTCGTGGGCTGATGCGTCACACGTCCTGCCGCAGTCCCGCTATTCCGTCGTCGCGCGTGGATCGCTATGGGCCTTCATCGGGGCGCTGGCTGCCGCCGGACCGATCCAGACCGTCTGGATGTTGGTGAACTCGCGGATGCCGAAGACCGATAGCTCGCGGCCGTAGCCACTGCGCTTCACGCCGCCGAAGGGCAGTCGCGGGTCCGACGCGGTCATGCCGTTGATGAAGACACCGCCGGACTCGATGCGTCGCGCCAGCTCACGCCCGCGCTGGATGTCCCGCGTCCACAGGTTGCCGCCGAGGCCGTACGGCGAGTCGTTGGCGAGGGCGACCGCCTCCGCCGCGTCGCGCGCGCGGATGACCGCGGCGACCGGGCCGAACGTCTCCTCACGGAAGGCCGGCATCTCCGGCGTCACATCCGCGAGCACGGTCGGCGCGTAGAAGTAGCCCTTGCCCGCGATTGGCGTGCCGCCCAGCACCACACGCGCGCCCATCTCGACCGACGCCCGCACCTGCCGTTCCAGCGCCTCGCGCAGATCGCCGCGCGCCAGCGGGCCGACCTGCGTCTCACGGTCCAGCGGATCGCCCACACGCAGCCGCGCCGCCTCCGCCGCCAGCTTCTCCACGAACGATTCGGCAACGGCGTCCGCGACGATGAAGCGCTTGGCGGCGATGCAGCTCTGGCCGGTGTTCTGGTAGCGCGAGCGTACCGCCATCCGCGCCGCCGCATCTAGGTCCGCGTCCTCCAGCACGATGAACGGGTCCGAGCCGCCCAGCTCCAGCACCGTCTTCTTGAGGGCCCGCCCCGCGGCGGCGGCGACACTGACGCCCGCCGCATCGCTGCCCGTCAGTGTCACCGCCGCGATGCGCGGATCGGCGATGATGCGCTCTACCTCACTGCCCGGCACGATCAGCGTGCGGAACGCGCCTTCAGGCAGCCCGGCCTCACGGAAGACGCGCTCGATGGCGAGTGCGGCGCCGGTGACGTTCGAGGCATGCTTCAGCACGGCGGTGTTGCCAGCCATCAGGGCGGGCGCGGCGAAGCGAATGACCTGCCAGTACGGGAAGTTCCAGGGCATGACCGCCAGCACGACGCCCAGCGGCAGGTAGGAGACGTAGCTGGCCGCGGCGTTGGTGACCACTGGCTCGTCCGCCAGGAACGCGGCGGCGTTGTCCGCGTAGAACTCGCAGTTCCAGGCGCACTTCTCAATCTCCGCCTCGGACTCCACGATCGGCTTGCCCATCTCCAGCGTCGCGTCGCGGGCCAGCTCGGCGCTGTGGTGGCGCAGGTACGCGGCGACGCGGCGCAGCAGATCGGCCCGTTCCGCGAAGGGTGTCTGCCGCCAGCGCTGGAACGCCGCCCGCGCCTGGTCCAGCGCCTCGCTCACCTGGCCCTCGCCAAATGCCGCAAATGTGGCGATGACCTCCTCAGTCGCGGGATTGATTGATTGGATGCTCATGGAGTCCTCCGCTGGTGCCCCACCTGGCCGGCCCTCGTGCGGCCTGGCCTCGCTCCGTCTACGCTGTAGCCACCGCCAGCGTATCACCTTGGCGCCGAGTGAGCAATGACCACCTCCGCGGAGAAGACTGACATCCTGCCCACCAGGCGCGCACGCGCGCACGCGGCGCGGTACACTGGGGGAGTGATCAGGATCGGGACGGCGCGCAATGTGCTGCATGAGGCCGTCGCGGTATGAGATGAGAGTCGCCGGGCGACGCGCGAATATGGGCGCACGCCGAGGTGATATTCAGTTTGAGGAGGTCTATGCGATGCCGCAGCAAGTCGAGTTCGCCGTGGAGCGGCGTGAAGTCCTGGGCAAGAAGGTGAGCCGGCTGCGCCGGCAGGGGATCATCCCCGGCAACATCTTCGGTGGTGGCAAGGCGTCCGTGCCGATCCAGCTCGACGGCCACACGTTCGAGCGCTTCCTCGCCACGCACGGGGCGACGACGGTGCTTGCCTTGCGGATCGCTGGTGGGTCGGCCGAGACAACGATTGTGCGCCACGTGCAACACGAGCCGGTGACGGGCAAGATCGAGCATGTGGACTTCCAGCACGTCGAGATGTCGCAGCCGATGAAGGCGCGTGTGCCCATTCGCCTGCGCGGTGTGTCGCTCGCCGTAAAGAACTTTGACGGCGTGCTGCTTCACCTGCTGGACGCGGTCGAGGTCGAGGCGCTCCCCGCGAATCTGCCGGATGCGGTCGAAGTGGACATCAGCGGCCTGGAGGAGCTGAAGGCCACGCTGCACGTGCGTGACCTCGAAATACCACAGGGTGTCACCGTGCTGACGGACGCGGATGAGACGATCGTGAAGGTGGAGCCGCCGCGTGTGGCCGTCGAGGAGATTCCGGCGGCGGTGGCGCCCGCGCCGGCGGAGGGGCAGGAGGCCGTGCCCGGGGCTGAAGCGACGAAGGAATAGTATCCATGGCAGCCAGACGACGGCGCGAGAGGACCGCAGCCGCATGATCCAGGCCCTACTCTACGCGGCCGTCGCGCTGGCGGGGCTACTCGCCGGCGTCGCGGTGAATGTCGCGGCGGACGCGGTAGCCGGCGATGAGGAGCCGTCCTGGCGGGCGGCAACCTGCCACAAGTGCGGCGCGCGACTGCCCGCCGCGCGGCTGCTGCCGCTCGTCACGCTGGCCGGCGGCCGGCGGGCCTGCCCGGCCTGCGGCGCGCGTAGCTCGCTGCGGCGGCCGCTGCTCAGCCTGGGCGTCGCGCTGGCGCTGCCGCTGCTGCTCGCCCATCTGCAAGAGATGCCGGGCAGCGGGCGGCTACCACTCGCGGCCGTCTTCGTGATTGACGCCGCCGTGATCGGCGTGCTGGCCTTCGTCTTCGCCGTCGATCTGGAGCACCGGCTGATCCTAGATGTCTCGATCTATGTGCCGCTGCTGGCGCTGGTGCTCGTCGCGGTTGTCGCTGACCGCAAGGCGCTGGCGGCAATGCTGTTCGGTGTGATCGTGTGCGGCGGCCTCTTCCTGCTGCTCTATGGGCTGGGCTTCCTGCTCTACCATGAGGAGGCGTTGGGCTTTGGCGACGTGAAGCTGGCGGCGCTGCTCGGCGTGGCGGTGGGATGGCCGGCGATCACGACGGCGCTCGTGCTCGGCGCGGTGGCTGGCGCCGCGGTGAGCTTGCTGCTGCTGGGGCTGGGTACGGCCACCCGGCACTCATTCATCCCGTTCGGTATCTTTCTCGCGGCGGGGGCGATGGTCGCGCTGCTGGTCGCGCCGCCGTTCTGGTGAGCTGCCCATCGTGCCCCAAAGAGACACGAAGGCATGAGAAAGCGCCGGGCGGTGCGCCAGGCGCTTTTCGCTTTTCGCTTATGCACACGAAATGCAATACCTGTCGCTCGCTACCTGATCCGCGGTCGGAGCATGTGCGGGCCGGCAGGACTATCGAGGCGGCGGTGGGATAGCGCGACAGCTGGCCTTGATCTCCCTCCCACGCACTCGCCACAATTCGCTGGGAAGAGGTTTGTGTCAGTGGTGTGGAAGTGAGTCATGTCGTGGAGACCGGAGCTGAAGCGGTGGATGTGGTGATCGTCGGCGCGGGCAGCGCGGGGCTGCTCGCCGCTTTGACGCTGCTGAGTGAGCGTCCAGGCGCGTCGGTGCGCATGGTAGATGCTGGCCTGCCACTCGATGATCGGGGACGGGCGGGGCCATCGCTCGGCGGATCGGGTGGCGCGGGGTTGTACCTGGGCGGTAGGCTGTACGTCGGCCCGGCGGCGATTCCGCCCGCCTCGCCCGTCTCCACGATGCCCGGCGCGCGCGCTATCGTCTCTGGCGACGCATACAGCGAGCTTGCGCGCCAGGTGGATGCGCTCTTCACGCGCCTGGGGGCGGTGGCGCCGGTGCGCGATCTGCCCGATGAGCGGCTGCGCGAGCTGATCGAGCGCGCGCGGGATGAGGGGCTTGAGTACGTGACCAGCTACCCCGCGCGCTTTCTCACGGCGGATGAGCGGCGGCGTGTGTTGGACGGCCTCTTTGCCGAGCTGCGGCGCGCGGGCGCGCGGTTCACCTACGGCACGCATGTCGCGGACATCCGCCGCACGGATGACGGGTTCGCACTGACCCTGCGCCCGGCCGGCGGCGCTGAGGGCGCGCGCGCGCACATCGAGGCGCGGGCGCTCATCCTGGCGCCGGGGCGCTACGGGGCGGAGTGGCTGGCGGGAACCGTGACGAGCCTGGGCGCCGGAGTCGCCGCGCTGCCGTCCGCGTTCGGCGTGCGCCTGGAGCTGCCGGCGGCGGTGTACGCGCCGCTGACTGCCATCAATCCAGACCCGCGCCTGCAACTGCCGTTGGCGTCGGATGCGGTCGTCAAGACCTACGCGACCTGCCCCGGTGGCTACGTCACGCCCGTCACGCGCTACGGCCGGCGCGTCGCCAGCGGCGTGCCGGTGCCGGCGGACGCGCGCGGCCCCTCCACCACCGTCGCCGTGCTCGCGCAGCCGGGAGTCGCGGGGGCGGCGGGCGCATGGGCGGATGGAGAGCATGCCGCCAAACGGGTAAACGATCGCTATCCCGGCACGCTGGCCGTGCAGCGCATGGGTGACATCCGCGCCGGGCGGGCCACGACCGCGCGGGCGATGGACGCGAATACCGTCAGGCCAACCTACCGCGATGCCGCGCCGGGCGATTTGCGCGACCTATATCCCGACGCCTTCTGGGCAACCTGCGAGCACCTGCTCAGCAGGATAGAGCGCCTGGCGCCCGGCGTCCGCTCTGACGACGTGCTGGCCTACGCCCCGGCGGAGGAGCGGTTCTGGCACTTCCCAACCGATGAGCGCATGCAAACGACCGTGCCGGGGCTGTTCGTCGCTGGCGATGGGCCGGGCCACAGCCAGGGCAGCATCCAGGCGGGCGTCGCGGGAACGCTGGCGGGCAGGGGAGCCGCTGCCTATCTCGCCGAGCGCGCCAACTCATAGACGGCGGGCGCGAGACGACACACATTGCCGTTCACGCCCGCTGCGGTAGATCGCTATGACCTGGCGCCTACAGGTCCACGTAGACGTTCTTGACCTCGGTGTACAGCTCGATGCCATACATGCCCAGCTCGCGGCCGATGCCGGACTGCTTGTAACCGCCGAACGGCGCTTCCATGTGGATGCCGTGGTTGGTGTTGACCGAGAGCGTGCCGGTGCGCACGCGCCGCGCTGTGCGCAGCGCGCGGCCGATGTCGCGCGTCCAGATCGAGCCGGAGAGGCCGTAGATGCTGTCGTTGGCGATGCGCACGGCGTCGTCCTCCGTGTCGAAGGGGACAATCGCCACGGCCGGGCCGAAGATCTCCTCTTGCACCACACGCATCTCAGGCCGCGCCTCCGTCAGCACCGCCGGAATGAGGAAGTTGCCGTGAGAGAGCGCCGCGTCATCCGGTTCGCCGCCGCCGAAGGCGAGGGTCGCGCCTTCGCGTTGGCCGATCTCGATGTAGTCCTTCACGCGCGCCTTCTGCTCTGGCGAGATGATCGCGCCCACATCCGTCTTGGGATCGAGCGGGTCGCCTACGCGCAGGCCGCGCGTACGCGCGATGAAACGCTCGGTGAACTCGTCCAGGATGCCGCGCTGCACGAGGATGCGCGAGCGGGCGGTGCAGTCCTGCCCGGCGTTGCCGTAGATCGCGGCGGGGGCGGCGTCCGCCGCCTTCTCCAGATCGGCGTCGTCGAAGATGATGTTGGCCGACTTGCCGCCCAGCTCCAGCGAGATGCGCGTGATGTTCTCCGCGGCCATGCGCATCAGCTCGCGGCCAACCTCGGTCGAGCCGGTGAAAGCGATCTTGTCCACGCGCGGGTTGCGCACGAGCGCCGCGCCGATCACCGGGCCGGAGCCGGCCAGCACGTTCACCACGCCGGCCGGCACACCCGCCTCCAGGCAGATCTGGCCGAGGGCCAGCGCGCTGAGCGGCGTCTGCTTCGCCGGCTTCAGCACCACGGCGCAGCCGGCAGCAAGCGCGGGGGCCAGCTTCCACGCTGCCATCACGATGGGGAAGTTCCAGGGGATGATCTGGCCGGCTACGCCGATTGGCTCGCGCAGCGTGAAGTCCAGCCCGGAGCCGTAGACGGGGATTGTCTCGCCGTGAATCTTGGTCGCCGCGCCCGCGTAATACTCGAAGCACATCGCGATGCCCTTGACCTCGGCGGTCGCGTCGCGGATGGTATTGCCACAGTTGCGCGATTCGAGCGTGGCGAGGTCGTTGGCACGCTCGGAGATCAGCGCGGCGATCTTGAGCATCACCTTGGCGCGGCGCCCGGCCGGCCAGCGCGACCACGGCCCCTCGTCGAAGGCCTGGCGGGCCGCGCCAATCGCCCGCTGGACATCCTCGACGCCGGCCTCGGCGACACGCGCCAACACCTCGCCGGTCGCGGGATTGACGGTCTCGTAGGTGCGGCCGCTCGCCGCCGGCACCCGCTTCCCGCCGATGATCAGATCTTCGGTCGCAAGGGTAACAGCCATCGTCGTCACTCCCTGTAAGCTGCCTTCGGAACACGTCGCTGTGTGTCGCGCGCAATCGCCCCCGGAGTCCGCCACCACGGCCGGATGCGAAGGATCGCGCGCCTGTCATGTCGCATTATGGCAGGCGATGCGGGCATGCCACAAGATGAGACGTGTCGGCGACGAGAGAAACGACGAGGCGCCCCACGCGGCGCTGAGTGCCTGGGACGCCTGAGAACAGATGTGGACGGCCTAACCGGCCCACATTTTATGCCGCGCTGCTATGCCTTGCTTGCGACCACGCCCGATGAGGGCGAGACGGCGGCCTGCGGGGCCTGGGGCTTGCGTGTCGCGCGCCAGAACAGCGTGCCCGCCGCGACGAGATAGATGACATACGCGACGGCCTGCAATACCGATGGCTCGGCACTATAGCCGAGGATGCCGTGGAGCAGACTGCCGAGGTTCGACTCATCGGAAAGCATGCCTGACGTGTTCCAGAGCGCGGCGGTGCCGAAATGGATCACACCGACCTCTTGCAGCTCGTGGACGGCGTTCGCCAACAGACCGGCCGCGAAGATCAGCAGCAGCGTTCCCATGACACGGAAGAAGACGCGGAAGTCCAGGCGATAGCCGAGGCGATAGATCATGTAGCAGAGGCCGACCGCGGCCAGCACGCCAACCAGGGCGCCGAAGAGCAGCGGCAGCGCGTTCGACTGGAACGCGAAGGCCACCATGAACGCGGCCGTCTCGATGCCCTCGCGCCCGACCGTCGTGAACGCCAGCACGCCGAGCGCGAAGCCTGAGCCGGCCGCGCCCGCCTTCGCCGTCAGCTCCTTCTTCATCGTGCGGCTGTGCTTCTGCATCCAGAAGGTCATGCTGGTCAGCAGCACGACGGCCACCAGGAACATCGCGGCCTCGAAGAGCGGCTCGAAGCTAGCGTTGCCGAACTCGCGCACCGTCGCGTACACGACCACCCCACCGGCAAGGGAGCCAAGCACCGCCAGCGCGACGCCGGTCCATACCGCGCGCATCTGCCGTGTCTGCCCCAGTTGGCGCAGGGCGGCAAAGAGGATGCTGACGATGAGGGCGGCCTCCAGCCCCTCACGCAGGAAGAGGACGAACGCGGCAAGGAACGCGGTCAGCATCTCGACGCTCTTTCTAGTTCGCGACGTTCGCCGCGCCGCCACATCGCATATCCGAGTAGCACACTCGGATATTAGCATGGCCTAACTTCGCGCGTCAAGATGTTGTGAGTCAAGATGTTGTGATCAGAATAGCGGAATAGGCGGAGCAACGGAACTCCCCCTGGGACATCAGCCGCGCGGGCCAGCCATCTCCGCATCCGCCAGCGCAAGCGCGCGCGCCCACTCGCCGGGCGTGTTGGCGTTGAAGGCCGAGAGGCTCGTGGGATCGTAGACTGACGCCTCAGTGGTCGAGACCTCCAACACGCGCAGGCGCGCGAGCAGACCATGCACTGAAAGATCGCCGCGATCCAGCGCGTCCGTGATGGGGGCAAGGCAGGTGCGCGCGTAGACGGCGTGCAGATGCTCCAGGCCGTGCGCGGAGCGCAGCGCTACCACGTCGTAGTCCGGCGCGGCGAGCGCCCGCGCCGCCAGCGCCGCGACCAGCGGCGGCGCGACGAACGGCATGTCGCAGGCGACGACGAACGCATAGCGGGCCGTGATCGTGCCGAGTGCGGCTTCGAGGCCCGCGAGCGGTCCCATGCTGGGCCGCGTGTCGGGGATGACCAGAACATCAGGGACGAGCGGCGCCAGTTCCTCCGGCGGGCCAACCACCAGCACCTCACTCAGCGCGGCGCGCAACCGGCCGGCGACGCGGCGCAGCAGTGGCTCGCCGGCGATGGGCAGTTGTGCCTTGCCGCGGCCCATACGGCTGCTGTGGCCGCCCGCGAGCACGACGCCAGCGACGGATGGGATTGGCAGGTGTGGCTCAGAAGATGGGTGCATATAGTCGTCCGTCGCGGCGAGGAACCCCGCGCCGGCCGCTCAGACAATCACGAGGTCTTTGATGCGGTCGTAGATGGTGCGGCTGATTGGCACGAGCAAGAGCTGGCTGATGGCGGTGAAGCTGCCGTGCGACGCGCGATAGGCGACGATGCGGCGCGCTTCGGTCAGCGAGATGCCCAGGGCGTTGTGGAGCTGCTCGGCGCTCGCCACGTTCAGGTCTACTTTGCCGCCGCGCTCCAGTGGCAACGCCTCGCCGACGACGGGAACATAGACCGACTGCCCATCGTGCAGTGCCGCCGCCAGGTTGAGCTGTGAGAGGTCAGCGGTGGTCAGCGCGCCGCCCGCTACCGCGATCAGGTCGTTTGTTCGCGCACTCTCCGGCAGGGTGTAGATGCCGGGCCGGCGCACCGCGCCCAGCACGTACGCCTGGATGGTCGCGTCGCTGGTCGTGCCCGGCCCGGTGATGGCGACGGTGGGGCGCGACTGCGCGAACGCGGGCGGCCAGCCACCGAGCAGCATCAGCCCGGCAACGGATGAGCCGGCCAGCGACAGCGCCAGCGCCGCCACGGCGACCGGCACGAACAGCCGCGAGGCAAGCGCACGGCCAAGCCAGCCGCTCACCCAAACGCCACCGCGCCGCATCGCCCGCCTCCTGCCCTATCGCCAAAGCCTCTCCCAGCCTGTGACGGCCAGTATAGCGGGCGCGCGGCGGGCTGGCAATAGGGTGGCGCGGCGATTAGCGCACCTTGTCGGAGATCGCCTTGGCCTGGGTGAAGAGCAGCAGGTAATCGCGGCCGCCGGCCTTCGAGTCCGTGCCGGACATGTTGAACCCGCCGAACGGGTGGACGCCGACGAGCGCGCCGGTGCATTTGCGGTTGATGTAGAGGTTGCCGACGTGGAACTCACGCTCGGCGCGCTCAATGCGGGCGCGGTCACGCGAGAAGAACGAGCCGGTCAGCCCGTACTCGGTGTTGTTGGCGACCATCAGCCCCTCCTCGAAGTTCGCCACGCGCAGGCAGGCGAGGACGGGGCCGAAGACCTCTTCCTGCGCGAGGCGCGCGTTGGGCGCCACGTCGCCGAAGATGGTCGGGGCGATGAAGTAGCCGGGGCAATCCAGCGCCTCGCCACCGAGCAGCAGCTTGCCTTCGGACGTGCCAATGTCGAGGTAGCCCTGAATCTTGCGGTAGGCGTTCTCGTCAACCACCGGCCCCATGTAGTTGATGGGATCGGTAGTGTCGCCGACGGTCAGCGTGCGCGCGCGCGCGACCACTTTCTGGACGACGGTATCGTAGACTGAGTCCACGACGATGGCGCGCGAGCAGGCCGAGCACTTCTGCCCCTGGAAGCCGAAGGCCGAGGCGACGATGGCCGCGGCGGCGGCGTCCAGGTCGGCGGTCTCGTCCACCAGGATGGAGTCTTTGCCACCCATCTCCAGGATGACGCGCTTGATCCAGTGCTGGCCGGGCTGGAATTTAGCCGCACGCTCGTTGATACGCAGGCCGACCTCGCGCGAGCCGGTGAACGAGATGAAGCGGGTGAGCGGATGCTCGACCAGCGCGTCGCCAACGGTGCCGCCGGGGCCGGGCAGGAAGTTCACGACGCCGGCGGGTAGCCCCGTCTCTTCCACCAGGTCCACAAAGCGCGCGGCGACGAGCGCGGCGGTGCTGGCCGGCTTGAGCACGATGGTGTTGCCGGCGACGATGGCCGACGAGGTGAGGCCGACCATGATCGCGCAGGCGAAGTTCCACGGCGGGATGACCGCGCCGACGCCGAGCGGGATGTAGAGGAGATCGTTCTCTTCCTCAGGGATGCGCGTGAGCGGCTGCCGCTCGGCCAGCCGCAGCGCCTCGCGCGCGTAGAACTCCAGGAAGTCAATCGCCTCGGCGGTGTCCGCGTCCGCTTCGATCCAGCTCTTGCCGACCTCATAGATCATCAGCGCGTTGAAGTAGAAGCGGCGCTGGCGCAGCAGCTCCGCGGTCTTGAAGAGATAGCCGGCGCGCTCGCTGGCCGGGACGTACTGCCAGGTCTGGAACCGCTCCCAGCCGGCGGCGATGGCGTGGCCGGCCTCTTCGGCTCCCGCTTTGGCGAAGGAGGCGACCACCTGATCTGGGTGCGCCGGGTTGATCGAGGCGAAGGTCTCGGCGGTCTGGCGCCGCTCGCCGCCGATGATCAGCGGATAGGTGCGGCCAAGCTCGGATTCGACCTGGCGCAGCGCGTCCCGCTGGGCGCGCACGTTCTCCTGTTGGCTGAAGTCGGTCAGCGGTGTGTTGATGAACGGGGTCACGACATCCGCTGTCGGTCGCTGAGCGGTTACCATATGTCTATCTCACTCTCCTTCGAGCGCGGCCTAAGCGCCCAGGCGACGCCGCATGGGGCCGCTGCTTGCGGCGCTGATACGCTGATACGCTGATACGCTGATACGATGGAGCGGGCGCCGTTCGCGCACCGGCGCTCCGCGTATATTGTACAACCGCGCTGGGGGTTCCTCACCCCCGGCCCCTCTCCCCGCGGGGAGGCAGAGCCGCTTAGGACGGCGAGACGCCGCAGGTCGTGCGTGGGGCCTGGCTCTGGCCGGTGAGGATTGAGATGGCCTGCACGAGCTGGGTGTCGCCGGACTGCTTGATGCCGGCGTAGTCGAGGTTCTCCTGCTGGGCCACCAGCGGCGAGAGCGGCGAGATGCCGTCCGGCAGCGTGATGGCGTCGTCGGGGGCGCAGCCGTGATGGTACACGGAGGCGCCATTGGGCAGCAGCCATTGCTCCGTGCCCAGCACCAGCGCCGAGCCGTCGGCCAGCAGGTAGGTCTGCAAGATCGTGCCGGTGCCGAAGGTCTTCGCGCCGACGATGCGCACCTCGGGGCGCTGGATGGCGACGGCGCCGGCCACGATCTCGGCCGCGCTGGCCGTGTTGTCGTTGACGAGGATCGTCAGGGGGATGCTCGTCGCCAGCCCGCCGGGCTTGACGGGCAGGGGTTGCCTCGAGGTGCGATTCGCCTCGATCAGCACGCTCTTGCCAGGGCCGGCGGCGACGAACTCACTGGTGACGGCCTGGGCCTGGTCGAGGAAGCCGCCGGGATTGTCACGCAGGTCGAGTACGATGCCCGCCACATTCTTCGCCTTGGCGTCTTTGATCGCCTTTTGCAGCTCGGCGTCGGCGGTGTTGGTGGGGTCGTTGGGATCGGCGGTGAACTCCAGGATGTGGATGTAGGCGACGTTCACGCCGGGGACGATGTAGCTGACCACGCTGGGAAAGCTGAACTTCGCGCGTGTGAGCGCGATGTCGCGCGTGGCGGTGGCGCTCTGGCTCGGCCGGATGATCGTGAGGGTGACATTGGTATTGGCGTTGCCGGCGATCAGCGGGCGCGCGTCGTCAATGGTCTTGCCGCGGACGCTGGTGCCGTTGACGCCGACGATCAGATCACCGGCTTTGAGCGCGCTGCGGGAGGCGGGCGAGTTGGGGAAGATGGCCTCGACGCGAATGGGCTTGTCGCCGCCGCCGCTGAGCAGCACGCCGATGCCGACGGTTGGGGCGCTCTGCAAATCCTTCTGGTCCTGGGCGAATTGCTCAGGCGTCTCGAAGCGGCTATGGCCGGTGTCGCCGAGGCTGTTGACCATCGCGTCAATGGCGGCGTAGGCCATTTTCTTGTGGTCAATGGAGCCGGTGACGACGAAGTTCTGGTCGATCAGATCCCAGGCCTGGAGGATGAGCTTCTGGTCGCCGGTGGCGACGTTGTCGCGGTTGACGAAGCCGTTGCCGAACCAGCCGGCCGCGAACGCGACGGCGACCAGCACGGCCGTGACGACCACCTGGGCGACGCCCTGCGCCGCCCGCAATCCAGCGGGTGGAGGCTCGGCCGGTCCCCAACCGTCGCTCCAGCGCGGAGGTGTGTCCTGCGTCTGACTATCTTGATTGGGAACCATGTCCGTCTCCTGTCGTCTCCGCCACACCCCGCCGCCAGCGCCGCCCGTACGCTGGTTATGGAGCGCGTCGTCCGCCCGCGTGTCGCCGCGCCTTCCCTGGTGGGCGAACAGCCCGCCCGGCTGATGGGAATGGTATGGCGTGCCGGTGCGCGCCGTCAAGCGCCGTCAAGCGCCGTCAAGCGCCGTCAAGCGCCGTCAAGCGCCGTCAAGCGCCGTCAAGCGGGCCGGCGGTTAAAACCGCGCCTGGAGGGCCGCTGGCCGCGACGTCCGCCGCCGCGGACTGGGATCAGGGAGCTTACGACGTTAGCCGTGTCCACAGGCCCTGCTCGGATAAGCAGGCGGCCGGGGCAGTTTGCCCGCCCCGGCCTCTGGTACGCCATCCGTCCGTCTCCGTCCGTCTCAGTGCTCGACGACGTAGACGTTCGGCCAGTTCTGGTCCACCATCAGTTGCAGCGCGTTCAGGCCGAAGCCCCGCACCCAGGTGCGCTGGCGCCAGAAGAGCTTGTCCTGCGCGTAGGGGATCCAGGCGACGTAGTTCACCGCCTCTTGCTCGGCGTCGTTGTACATGCTGAAGCGCTGGGCGGCGTTCTGTTCGGTGTCGGCCTTGGGCAGCAGCCCATCAAGCTTGGAGTCGGAGGCGTTCATGCCATTGTTGGCGGCGCCCGTGGTGAATTGCAACGTCAGGAAGTCCTGCGGATCGGGGTAGTCGGCCAACCAGCCGACCGCCCACGCCTGGCAGGGGCCATGCGCGGGCAGGCAGGTGGGGAACGCCCGCTTGTCGGGTTTGGCGACGACGTTGAGACTGAGCACCTGCTGCCACTGGCCGACGGCGGCGGTCAGCAGGTCTTGGCGTGTCTGATTGGATGTGCCGGTCCAGATGGTGATGGGCTGGGACTTCGCGCCAGCGGTGACGTAGGGGCACCAGTCGTCGTCGTGCGTCTTGCAGCCATCAGTCACCTGCTGCAAGAGCGCCTTGGCCGCCTGCTGGTTGCCAGTGACCGATTGGGTGCTGTCCGGCGGCGGGTTCTTGAGGTCGCTGAAGTAGCCGGGCATGCCCAGCGGCACGATGTGGTTGGAAGGAATCTCGGCGCCGTGGACGATGCCATCCACGAGGAACTGCTTGTTGAGGGCCAGGTCGAAGGCGCGGCGCACCTGCACGTTGTCAAACGGCGGCTTCTCGACGTTCAGCCCGAAGTACTGCGTCACCAGCGTTGGCACTTCGTTGAAGTCGTCCTGCCCGTGGGCGAAGGCGTATTGGCTTTCGGGCACCACGGTGAAGTCGTACTGGCCGCCGCGATAGTTGGCGTATTCGGTGGTGTCATCCGTCATGAGGGGCCGATCCACCTCGGTCAGCGTCAGCTTCTTACCGAACGCGGCCTCCCACTGTGAATTGGGCACCAGGCGTAGCTGCTTGCCGTTGTCATAGGATTTGACCATGAAGGGGCCGGAGCAGCCGCCCTCATCCAGATGATCTACCCAGGTGCCGCCGGGGTACTTCTCGACGAGCGCCTGTTCGACCGGGAACGCGGTGGGGTAGGTGAGCGCCTCCAGGAAGAAGGCGACTGGGTTCTTGAGGCGGATGCGCAGCGTGTAGGGGTCGAGCACGTTGAGGCCGAACTTGGGATCGTCGCTGGTGGCGATGAGCGACTGGTCGGCGCCGCCCTTGCCGTGCAGCCGCGCGTCGGCGCCGAGGATATAGCTGAGGTAGTTGCTGCCCACCGGCGGGGCGAAGGTGCTGGGATCGCCGTTGAGCTCCGGGGTGGCGCTGCACTCGCCGTTGTCGGTGGTTGGGCCGTAGGTCTGCGCGTCCAAGACGGTGCAGAGCGTCGGGTCGAGCGCGCGGTTGATGCTGTAGGCGTAGTCGGCGGCGGTGAGCGGCTTGCCGTCGCTGAAGTGCAGGTTGTGCTTGAGGTGGAAGGTGTAGATGGTGCCGGTGGTGTCCACGTCGAAGGTGGCCGTGTCGGGAACGACTTGTAGCCGGCTGTCGAACGTCACCAGGCCGGAGTAGAGCATGTTGGCGGTGCCGCTGTCGTTGGCGAAGGTGACTGTGCCGGGATCGAGCACGGCGGCGCGCTGAATGGTGGGTAGCGCCGCGGGCGGCAGATACGGCCAGGTGAAGACCTGCGACTTGGCGAGCT
>JAICVS010000130.1 GCA_025935195.1 Ktedonobacterales bacterium | reverse complement strand
GATCTGCGCCATCAGCCGGTGCATGTCGCCGTCGAAGTCCGGGTCGTAGCGCACCGGCTGGCCGTTGATGCGCACCAAGAGGCGCAGGCTTTCGGGCAGACGGCGCGGGTCGGGCATGGTCGCGCCCTGCACCAGCACCGGCACCACCACCGTCTCGCGGCGCCGGAAGCGCTCCAGCCCCGACTCCACCTCGACACGCACGAAGTCGTCGGGGTCGTCCAGCCGCGGGCGGCCGGTGGCGCTATCCGTCACGTCACTGAAGTGGGGGCCGATGACGACGAGTTGGACGCCGCACTGGCGCATGACGCCGGCGATATAGTCGGGGAAGGCGACGCCGAGGGGGATCGAGTCCACATCTTTGAAGACGGTCTCCTTGCCAAAGCGGTCTTTGAGGCGGTCGTAGATGCGGCCGCAGGTGGCGGCGCTATCCTCGCGGCGATAGGAGAGGAAAATCTTATTCATGGCGGCTCGGCTCCTGGCGTGAGAGAGCGAGACGTGAGAAGGAGAATGGCTGGCTGCCACGCCAGTGTAGCATGGGTGACGGGCGGGGGCAACCTCACCCCCAACCCCCTTCCCTGCGAGGGAAGGGGCAGCCGGCCGCCAAGTCCGTCGGCGCGGACTGGAGCGAGGCGGCGAGGGGTCCGTCGCCATTGGGAAGAGAGCATTACCGCGCCCCGACACGGCGAGCGGGTGGCCGCGCTCGTTGCGCGGATGGCATCAACCGCCAGCATGTCACGCTGGCGGCATCCGCCCGCTCGGCGCGCTCATTGCGCCGGCGTTGTCGTGCCCGCCGGTGTCGCCGCCGCGTTCGGCACGTCGTCAATCAGCTTCTTGAGGTTGGTCAGATAGCGCTCGGCCTGGGTGATGTCGGTGTTGGCGTACAGGTCGAGCGCGGTCGGGAGCTGGCGCACGTTCGTGCTCCACAGCAGCAGCAGCGCGTGGAAGTCGTCGAGCTGGGCGAGGGTGATGTTGAAGTGTGAGAGGGTGTCGTGCGCGCCCTGCACGGCGTTCGCCAGCGCCGCGAGCGCGTCGGCGGTGATGGTGGAGGTGAATTTCGTCATCGGCAGCACGATGGCATTGACGCCCGCGCGTGTCAGCCCGGCAACGCCGATGGCGGCCTCGATTGACACGTCCTCGATCTGCTTGAGCTCGTTGAGCACATGCTGGCGCTCCGCCGCCACCGCCGCCGCGACGTGCCGCTGCACCTCCTGCTGAAGCTGCTGCTCCGTAAACAATCCCGCCTGCTGCACCAGCCCCGGCCCGAACGCCACCGCCCCGGCGCAGACGCCGACGCCCGCCGCACCCAAAAGCGCGCGCCGGCCCAGCTTGCCGCGCGACCGCTGGCGCTCCACCTGGCGCATCGCCTGCGCCATCGCTTCGGCGCTCACCGGCTGGCCGGGCTGGAGCGGGGTGGACATCGCCGGCATCAGCGGCAGCGCGGGTGGGGTGGGCGGCTGCGATGGATGCGACTCGTGGCCGCTGGTTGGGTGCGGGTGGGTCATGGCGGTTCTCCCAGTGATCTCTTTCGAAGCCGCCGCACAGGACGGCGGGTAGGTCGCGTCGCGCTATAGTGTACGCCTGGCACGGGGCGTGGGTTGCGGACATGCGGCGATCGCACTTGCTCTATGCTCCGCCAGCCTCATCGCTTGCGCGAGTATACGGAGCCGATAGGGATGCCGTCAACATGGAACGGCGTTTCCCACTCACATGCAGGTGAGGTCACGCCGCTATGGCATGAGGTGGCCGGTAACCGCTGCCGGCTCGACGGCTGCTATGGGCGAGTGGCGAAAGTCTCTGGTGTTGCGCGTCACGATCAGATCCAGCCGCGCGAGCTGAGCGCATGCGATCTGTACATTGTCCTCGAAATCAGTGCCAGGCAGTGCCAGGGCCGCATCCAGCACGGCACGGTGGACGGGAATCACGCCGAATTCACGCAGGCAGCGAGCTATCCCGGCTCGTGCTTGCTCGTGTCCCACTTCTTTGCGGCCAATGTAATAGATATCGGTGAGCACTGAAGCGGGAAGGTAGGCCACAATCCGCCCACTGTCGCGCGCTTGCCAGAATGACCGCGCTTGTGAAAACCAGGGATCGCGTCGTAGGAGTTGGTCGAGGACAACATTGGTATCCACCAGCACGCGGAGCCGCCGCGGTGGACTGCTCCGCTCACTAGCCACCGTACTTCTCCAGCCGACGCTCATCCAGCCAGCGCGCCACATCCTCATCTGTTGGCGGCTGTGTGCCGGTCGCGAACAGTCCCGCCAGCCCGTGTGAGTTCGGCGGGTCCAGCGGCTCCTGGATAGTTGGCGTTCCCACGCCTTCCAATATTTCGCGCGCCAATGTGACCTGTTCGTCAGGCGACCAGGAGCGCACCACTCGCAAAATCGTCTCTCGGTCGAGCGCTGGTATCGCCATCACCTGGTTCCTCCCCGCTCTCATCAGGTGCGTATGGGCGATGTGAAGAGCAATCACCGCCCGTATTCTATCACGGAATCGTCTCAATGGCGGAAGTGGCGCTGGCCCGTGACCACCATCGCCACGCCGTAGCGGTTCGCCATGCGGATGGCCTCGTCATCACGGATCGAGCCGCCGGGCTGGATGATGGCTGTCACGCCGGCTTTGGCCGCCGTCTCGACGCCATCTGGGAAAGGGAAGAAGGCGTCCGAGGCCAGCACACTGCCACGCGCGCGATCCGCCGCGCGGTCCACCGCGATCTGCACAGAGTAGACGCGGTTCATCTGGCCGGCACCGACGCCGACCACCATCAGCTTCTTCGCCAAGACGATGGCGTTCGACTTGACGTGCCGCACCGCCTTCCAGGCGAAGAGCAGGTCGGTGATCTCCTCCAGCGTCGGCGCGCGCTCCGTGACGGACGTCACCTGCGCCTCCTGGCTGGAGACGACGTCCGGTGTCTGCACCAGCAGCCCACCGCTCACGCGCCGTACGTCCAGGAAGTGTGGATCGGTGAGCACACTCGCCACGGTGGCCGGGCCGATGGGCGTCCCGGTTGCCAGCAGCCGCAGGTTCTTGCGGCGGGTGAGGATCTCCAGCGCCTCAGGCGCGTAGCCCGGCGCGATGATGGCCTCGTAGAAGATCTGTGAGACCTCGGCCGCCGTCGCTTCGTCCACCTCGCGATTGAAGCCGAGGATGCCGCCGTACGCGGAGACGGGGTCGCCGGCGTGCGCGCGCCGGTACGACTCGACCAGGCTATCGGCGCAGGCCATACCGCAGGGATTGGTGTGCTTGATCACCACCGTCGCCGGCGCGGTGAAGCTGGCCGCCGCGGCCAGCGCCGCGTCCAGATCCAGCAGGTTGTTGAAGCTCAGCTCTTTGCCGTGCAGCAGGCGCGCGCCCGCCACCGTGGGCATGCGCTCGCTCACGTGCGCGTGGCCGTTGTGCCCCGGCTCCGCTTCCTCGTCGTCTTCGTCCAGCCCGCGCCCGGCGCGGCCCCAGGCGTAGAGCGCCGCCGACTGGTGCGGATTCTCGCCGTAGCGCAGGTTGCGCAGGCGGCGCAGGCCGAGCGTCAGTTCCTGTGGGAAGAGGCCGTCGGCGGTGTCGCGGCGCAGATATTCCGCGATGGCGGTGTCGTAGAGCGCGGTGTGCTGGAAGGCCACGGCCGCCAGCCGGCGGCGATGCTCGATGCCCACCTCGCCCGTCGTCTCCAGCGCCGTCAGCACGTCGGGGTAATCCTGCGGGCGCACGACGACGACGACGCTGGGAAAGTTCTTGGCCGCAGCGCGTAGCAGCGTGACACCGCCGATGTCAATCTCCTCCAGCGCGGCTTCGAGCGTCACGCCCGGCTGCGCCACCGTCGCGGCGAAGGGATAGAGGTTGCAGACGACCAGATCAATCGGCGTGATGCCGTGTTGTTCCAGCTCGGCCATGTGCGCTTCGTCCGCGCGCCGCGCCAGGATGCCGCCGTGGATGGCGGGGTGCAGCGTCTTGACGCGCCCGCCCAAAATCTCGGGGAAGCCGGTCACGTCGCTGACGGAGCGGACCTCGATGCCGGCGCCGGCCAGCAGCGCCGCCGTGCCGCCCGTCGAGATCACCTCCACTCCCAGCGCCCGCAGCCCACGGGCCAGCGTCTCGATGCCGGTCTTGTCGGCGACACTCAGCAGCGCACGCATGGGACTCTCCTTACTGGCGGCGATGATACTCACCCGCCCGCGGTGGTCGTCTACAGCCTCGCCATGACGCTCTTGCAGATCGCGCGCAGTGTGGCGAAGACACCCTCGCCCGTCGTCGCCACGGCGTCGAACGCCTCGACACGGCGGCGATTGAGGTAGCGATCCAGCGTGGCGACCGGCACGGCGTCGGGCAGGTCGCGCTTGTTCCATTGCATGACGAACGGGAAATTGCCCAGGTCTTTGCCCAGTTTCCGCATGTTCGTTTCCAATTCGATCAGGCTCTGGAAATTCTCCTCCAGCTTGTCGGCTCCCGAATCCATCACCAGCACCACGCCGTCCGCGCCGGTGAGGACGGCGACGCGCGTGCGCTCGTAGAGCACCTGGCCCGGCACGGTGTAGAGATGGAACCGCACGCGGAAGCCATGCACGGCGCCGAGGTCGAGCGGCAGGAAGTCGAAGAACAGCGTGCGCTCGCTCTCGGTGGCGATGGAGAGCAGCTTGCCGCGCGCCTCTGGCCGGGCGTGGCGGTGGATGTACTGGAGATTGGTGGTCTTGCCGCAGAAGCCCGTGCCGTAGTAGACGATGTTGCAGTGGATTTCGCGGGTGGCGACGTTGATCAGAGCCATAGGCGCGACACCACCATTAGTCCTGGAAGAGCAGATCGATGGTGTTCTCCACCGAGTTGCGGAACTGGACGTTGATCACCTGCTCTTTCGCGCGGCCGCCACCAGCGCGCACGCGCTCTAGCACGCGCTCCAGCTCGTCGGCGGCTTTGCGCGCCAGCACCTTGACCAGCCCGATGTGGGTCTGCTTGTCGAAGACGACCACCAGCAGCCATTGCTCGCCGATCAGGCTGGTGGAGATGCTCTCGTGAAGCCCCTGCTGCAAGATGTGGCGGAAGTCGGTCTCGCCGAGAATCTCCGCGACGTGGCGCGAGGATGAGAAGGCGCCGGCCAGCAGCGCGCCCAGCGCGATCAGATCGCGCTGCCCCATCTGGCCCTGCGCGGCGATGAGCTGGCCGCTCTTATCCAGCAGCAGCACATGGCTCGCGGCCGTATCGAGCGTCAGCCGCCCCAGGACGCGGGCGATGTTCCCCAGCTCGCCCTCCGAGACGACGAGATTGCTGAGCTGCTCCATTCCGCCCTCCTTACACACCCGGCCCACACCCGGCCCACGGGCGCCGGTGGTCGCGGACATTATAAGGCATATGGCACGCGCGCGCGACGTATGGCGGCAAGTGGGATGTCTCGCGGGGCATGTACGGTGGGGATGCGCGAGATGGAGCTGAACGCGCAGGAGGCACGGGAGCCGTGGGAGCGGAGCGCGCATCCAGCATCCAGCCGGCGGGTACACCCGCGCCGGGAGGGCCGGTGGCCGCGACGTCCGCCGTCGCGGACTGGAGCAGCGGCGAGGCGCTCGCATCTCTGTGTCAAAATGCATCATCGCTCATCCGTTGACCGCGGCGCGACGTGCGGACATACCGTGTGATCAGATATGATCAGGCCCCAACCGGAAACGGCGTTGGGGGGGGTGTATGGGGCGGAGAGGCGATGGCACGGATACTCAACGTCTGCCCTTCCCGCCGGACTACGTGAACCTACCGGCGGTGCGGAACTGTGATAGAAAAAGCCCGCCGCAAGTTATGAGACTTTAGCCCCGGTAGTCAGATACATTAGCATGTCGCTGAACGTGGCGGTTCCATTGGGGAGCCGGCCGACGCCGGACATGCTCACGACGGTAGGTCACTGTAGAGAGAGGTGGGGAGAGTGGGAAGGAGATGCGGATATGGCTGGCAGCGGCGCTAGCACGTGGCCGGTGGTCGCCGGCACGTATCAGGTGGGCGATCCAGCGGGGCCGGTCGCCGTCTGCGCCCTCACGTCGGAGGAGTTGATCGCGCCGATGGCAGGCCTGCCGGGGGTGGCGATCGCCGGCAAGGTGTATACGGCGAACCAGGGCATCACACGCATCGTGGTGAACATCACGGCGAACCCGGCGATCCGCTTCCTGCTGATCTGCGGCAAAGACTCGCCGCTCTTCCGGCCGGGGCAATCGCTGGTGGCGCTCTCAGAGCGCGGCGTGGACGAGGAGCGGCGCATCATCGGCGCGGCGGGGTATGAGCCGGTGCTGCCGACGCTGGCGCCGGAGCGGGTAGCGCGCTTCCGCAGGCAGGTGGAGGTGCTCGATTGGACGGGCGAGGAGGATGCGGCGGCGCTGGCGGAGGGCATTCGCGGGCTGGTGGCGCGCAGTCCAGGGCGATTCGCGGCGAGCATTGTGGGCGAGGGGGCGGAGGCGGAAGCGGCGGCGGGGATGGCGGCGCCGGAGGAGCGGTTTACGCCGATCCGGCCGGGCGGCGTGCGCGAGCCGCTGCAGTATGATCCCAAGGGCTATTTCGTGATCACGCTGGACCGCGAGAATGAGCAGATGGTGCTGCGGCACTACCTGCCCGATCACACGCCGGCGCACGAGATGCGCGGGCGCTCGGCGGGGCCGATGCTGCTGGGGCTGCTGCGCGAGGGGCTGGTCTCGCAGCTCAGCCACGCGGGCTATCTGGGCGAGGAGCTGGCGAAGGCGCAGGCGGCGCTCGGCCTGGGGCTGCGCTACGATCAGGATCGTCCGCTACGGCCGCGCGAGGGGGTGAGTGAGACGAGTCCGGCGGAAGGGCAGGCGCCCCAGTCTCAGGAGGCGCGGGGAGCGGGTGATGCGGCGGCACCGGCGGTGAGTATGCCCGTGAGTATGCCCGTGAGTATGCCCGTGAGTATGCCCGTGAGTATGCCCGTGAGTATGCCGGCGGGCGGCATGCCGCCGATTGCGCCGCCGCTGACATGGGCGGAGCTGCAAGCGCGGGAGCCGGGGGCGACGGTGGATGTGGCGCTGGCCGTCGGCGAGCTGCCGGCGGCGGATGTGATCGGCGGGGCGTTGCTGGAGCCCGATGAGGCGGAGCCATTCGGCGTGTATCGGCGCACGGCACAGCGCATGCAGGTGCGCTGGACGACGGCGACGCGGATCGTGATGGGTGGGCCGGAGGATGTACGGGTCGGGGCGCTGCTGCGCGCGCATGGGACGCTGGGCGAGGGCCGGCGGGTGGTGGAGGCGGAACGGCTGGTGATCCTGACGCGGGTAGGGCGGATTGTGGAGGAGGCCTGACTCTCTATCCCGCAACTCTCGGCGGGGAAGGGCGATTGGGCGAGCAGATGGCGGTTGGTCGCTGTTGGTCCGGGCGCGTTGCGGGGAGGGGGGGCGCGCACGTATAATGAATGGCCGTACGCCGCCGCGCGGGCAGCCTGTTCGCTCGCCACGTGACGGGGCACTGAAGTGCCGGCGCACGACAAGCGGGGACTGAAGTCCCTGGAAACATCTACGCGCCTGGCGCAAGTCGGTATCATCGCCATCACGCGATTGCTATTCACTCTGACACGACGATCAACATCCACCAATGCGAGACGAGGGCGGGAACATGCCTGCGAAGCGGTCATCGGGCGCGGCGGGGGGCAAAGGGCCTACCGGCCGGGCGGTATCATCATCCACGTACCTGAGCGGGACGCAGGCGCGGGCGACGTTTCTGCGCTCCTTCGAGGAGCATGGGCACGAGCGGCTGCCCAGTTCGTCGCTGATCCCGCGCAACGATCCGACGGTGCTGCTGACGACCGCCGGCATGCAGCAGATGATCCCGTTCTTCCTGGGGCAGGAGCAGCCGCCGGCCGACAACCTGACGTCGGTGCAGAAGTGCTTTCGCACTACCGACATTGACGAGGTGGGAGACGCCTCGCACCTGACCTTCTTCGAGATGCTGGGCAACTTCTCGGTTGGGCAGTATTTCAAGCGCGAGGCCATCGCCTACGCCTGGGAGCTGCTGACCAAGGGCTACAATCTGCCGCCAGATCGCCTCTATCCGACGGTCCACCCGGACGACGACGAAGCGCCGCGGCTCTGGCAGGAGATCGCCGGCTTCCCGGCGGACGGCATCACGCGGCTGGCGGATAACTGGTGGGGGCCGCCGGGGGCGTCGGGGCCGTGCGGGCCGGATTCGGAGATCTATTACGACCGCGGCTCGGAGCTTGGCTGCGGCCAGGCGGACTGCGCGCCAGGCTGCGAGCGCTGCGAGCGCTATCTGGAGATCTGGAACCTGGTGTTCATGCAGTTCTACCAGGATACCGAGGGCAACCGCACGCCACTGGCGCGGCGCAACATTGACACGGGCATGGGCCTGGAACGGCTCGCGATGGTCTTGCAGGGAAAAAACTCCGTCTTCGACACCGACCTCTTCCGGCCGATCATTGACAAGTTCGCGGCGCTGGCGGGCACGCGCTACGGCGAGAACCCGGCGCACGACCGCTCGCTGCGCGTGATCGCGGACCACGGGCGGGCGCTGGTGTTTCTGGCGGCGGATGGCGTCTTGCCGGACAACACCGGGCGCGGCTACATCTTCCGCCGCGTGCTGCGGCGCGCGGTGCGCCATGGCAAGCTGCTGGGGCTGGAGGGGCCGTTCCTGGCGGAGGCGGCCGATACGGTGATCGGCCTGATGGGCGGACACTACCACGAGCTGGTGGAGCGGCGCGACGCCATCGTGGAGACACTGGAGGCGGAGGAGCGCCGCTTCGGGCAGACGCTGACGGTGGGGCTGCAACTGCTGACGCGCGAGCTGGACGAGCTGGCGGCGCGCGGCGGCAGCGAGGTGCCAGGTGAGGTGGCGTTCAAGCTGTACGACACACACGGCTTTCCGATCGAGCTGACCGAGGAGGTCGCGCGCGAGCGCGGCTTCACCGTGGATCGGGCGGGATTCGAGGGCGCGATGCAGCGCCAGCAAGAGCAGGCACGCCGTCCGGACGTGTTCGCTCGTACACGAGAGGAAGACATATGGACCGACCTCGTGAAAGGCCTGCCCGCGACGACGTTCGGCGGCTACGGGGCGACCGCCGGGAGCAGCGCGATCGTGGCGATTCTGGCGAATGGCAGGCCCGTGGAGAGCGTGAGCGCGCCCCAGGACGCGACGCTGGTGCTGGCGGAGACGCCGTTCTACGCGGAGGCGGGCGGCCAGGTGGGCGATACGGGGGTAATCGGCGCCGGGACGGGAACGTTCCAGGTCAACGATACGAAGCGCCCTATCCCCGGCCTCATCGCCCACATGGGGACGATGACGAGCGGAAGCCTGCGTATTGGGAGCGAGGTGCGCGCGGAGGTGGACGCGACGCGCCGCGAGGCGATCATGCGCAACCACAGCGCGACGCACCTGCTGCACCGCGCACTGAAGGACGTGTTGGGCGAGCAGGTCCACCAACAGGGAAGCCTCGTCGCCCCGGACCGGCTGCGGTTCGATTTCAACCTGCCGCGGGCGCTGACCGTCGAGGAGGCGCGCGCGCTCGATTCGCGGGTGAACGACCTGGTGCTGGGCAACCACGCCGTTTCGACCGAGATTCTGCCGTACCGCGAGGCGATCGCGACCGGCGCGATGGCCCTGTTCAGCGAGAAGTACGGCGATATGGTGCGCGTGGTGCGGATGGGGCCGAGCAAGGAGCTGTGCGGCGGGACGCACGTCGCGGCGACTGGGCAGATCGGCATCTATCTGACGACGACCGAGGCGAGCGTGGGCAGCGGTATGCGGCGGATCGAGGCGCTGACCGGCCTCGGCGCCCAGGGCCACCTGCGCGACCGCAGCGCCCTGCTGGCGAGCGCGGCCGACCGTTTGCAGACCAGCGCGGATTCCGTCGTGGACCGCGTCCAGCAGCTCCAGGAGGAGCTGGCCGAGGCGCGCCGGCAGCTCCGCAAGGCCCAGGGCGAGGCGGGCCGCGAGGAGGCGGGCCGGCTGGCCGCTTCGCCGCGGGTGGTCCGCGGCGTCCCGGTGGTGGCGGCGGTCGTTTCGGTGGGGGACGACCGGGCGCTACGCGAGATGGGCGACGCGGTGCGGGGCCACCTCGGTTCCGGGGTAGTCGCCCTGGCGGCCGCGATTGAGGGGCAGGCGCGCTTCATCGTGACGGTGGACGCGGAGCTGGTCCAGCGCGGGCTGAACGCGGGCACGATCGCGCGGGCGCTGGGCGAGCGGCTGGGCGGGCGCGGCGGCGGGCGGCCGGATTCGGCGCAGGGCGGCAGTAAGGAGACGGCCGACCTGGGCGCGGCGCTGGCGGCGTTGCCGGATGTGGTGGCGAGCCTGATGGGGTAGGGGGATGGAGTCCTCACCCTCAAGTCCTCACCCTCCGGCCCCCTCGCCTCGCAACGTCTGTGCTATTGTGCCTGGGCACCTAGGTGCCCAGGTGCGGCGCCGGGCTGAACGGGCACGATTCGTCGTCGTGGGCGGGAACCGAGGCCGGTATGGCGCGCGTGGACAGAGTGCGCCCGGCGTTTCAGTAGAATGAGCGCGGGCTGACGCCGTTATCCGCATGCCGCGGCCTGATGCCCGACCCGTGATAGCGGCGTGCGGCACGGCAGGGGACGGCGCACGTGGCGGCACTCTGCTCAGGGGAGGCGGCATGCGCGGCCAGACTGGACCTGACTTCATCGAGGCGCTGGCGCGCGGCCTTGACGTCTTGCGCGCGTTCGGGCCGAGCCGGCCAGCGATGAGTCTGAGCGAGGTGGCGACGGCGGCCGGGCTCGCGCGCCCGACGGCGCGCCGCATCCTGCTGACGCTCGAAGAGCTGGGGTATGTGCGCGGCGCGGGTGGCAGCTTTGCGCTGACGCCGCGGGTGCTTGAGCTGGGGATGGCGTATATCGGATCCATCGGCATGTGGGACATCGCCCGCCCGCACATGGAACACCTCGTCGCCCGCACCGGCGAGTCGTCCTCGCTCGCGCAGCTCGACGGCGCCGACATCGTGTACGTCGCGCGGGTGGCGGTGCCCAAGATCATTACGCTGGCGGTGACAATCGGCACGCGCTTTCCCGCGCTGCAAACCTCGCTCGGCAAAGTCTTGCTCGCCGCGCTACCGCGAGAGGAACGCGAGCGCGCGCTGGCCGAGCCGAGCCGCGCCGGCATCACGCCGCGCTGGAACCCGGACGTGGAGGAGCGCGAGCGGGTGCTGTGCGAGGTGCGGGCGCGCGGATGGGTGCTGACCGACGAGCAACTGGCCCTCGGCATTCGCTCGATTGCCGCGCCGGTACGTGACGATGCGAGCCATGTGGTCGCGGCGCTCAACGTGAGCACACACGCCGCGGAGACAAGCATCGAGACGCTCACCGAACGCTATCTGCCGCTGCTGCTGGAGACGGCTGATGCGATCAGCGCCGACTGGATGCGGCTGCGGGGCCGCCCGCAGATCACGGTAGGCTCCGGGCCGGCGATGACACCGCGATAGCCTGAATTATTCATCAGCGGCCGGCGCGGTAGGAGTCCTCACCCCCAACCTTCTCGTGCGCACAGGGTATGTCGCCAAACACTTTGTTGATGCCGATGAGGCGTACGGTGAGCGCATAATAGCTCATCCAGCCGAATTCGTCGTCAATTGCTGATTGCTATAGGCAGCCAGCTCCGCGGTATCTGATCCCGCACCGGAATACCACACCCGCATCGCTAGCCCCATGCACCCGTGTGCTGGTCCACCTATTGCCAGAGCAGGTACAATGATGCGCGAAGGCGGGCGCATGTCACCGCATGCGGCCCGGTCCTATCCTGTTACCGCCACCGGCGCGAACCGTCTGGTCATGTGTAAGAGTTATGCCCGCGAGAGCGATGCCGGTCGTAGCGTGGACGATGTGCGGTAGGGTGAGGATCGGCCGGCCGATTGCGCGGGCATTCTCTTTGCCTTCGCGCGCCTCACCACGCGGTCGCTGATGAAGTGTTAACCGCCGCCGCTCGGCTCGTAATAAGAGCAACGCGCGTCGCGCTGGCATGCACCGGCGCATCATCCCGATATGGAGACCTCATGGCGAATCCCTTGCTGAAGAGCGAAGAGGACGAGATGCCGAAGACGGCACGGCCCCGCGCCACCACCAAGCCGATGACCGTCATCCGTCGGACAGAGGGTGTGGCGGACATGCCGCACTGGCGCGAGCAGCCCACCTATCACCCGACGCGCTGGCCCATCCTCAACAGCCTGCTCGGCACGGTGGACGACGTCACGCGCGGCAAGGCTGGCTGGGTGCAGCGCCTCGTCACCTACCTCTTCGTCGGTGGCTTCGCCGCCATCGTCAACCTCGTCGTCTTCACCATCATGTACGCTAAAGTGTGGCCGCCCACAGCCGCGGATACGACCCTGCTGCCGCGCACCCTTCACTACCTCGCCGCCTTCGCCCCCGCCACCGAGATCTCCATCCTCGCCAACTTCATCCCCAACGACTATCTCACCTTCCGCCACCTGCCCGGCCACAGCCGCTCGTGGCTGCTGCGCTGCCTGCGCTTCCACGCCACCTGCGTGATGGGCACGCTGCTCACCCT
>JAICVS010000140.1 GCA_025935195.1 Ktedonobacterales bacterium | reverse complement strand
TCATTCTAGCAAGAGTGGTGGGAAGCGGCAATTCGCTGGCACAGAAAGGGGATGCGAGGGGACCGGCGCGGCGTTGTGCGCGGAGGCCATCCATGTTAGAGTGAGCGCCGGGCTGCTGTTTCCGCCCCAGCGCGTCGCATCAGGAGGCGCCCCATGCCGACCATTCGCGTCAATGGCGTCGAGCTGTATTACGAGGACACGGGCGCCGGCTCCAACGCTGAGACGATTGTGTTCTCGCACGGCCTGCTCTGGAGCGGGCGCATGTTCGACGCGCAGGTCGCCGCGCTCAAGGACAGCTATCGCTGCGTCACCTACGATCATCGCGGCCAGGGGCGCACGCCGGTGACGCGCGACGGCTACGACATGGACACGCTGGCGCTGGACGCGGCGGCGCTGATCGAGGCGCTGGGCGTGGCGCCGTGCCACTTCGCCGGCCTCTCGATGGGCGGCTTCGTCGGCATGCGCCTGGCCGCGCGCCGTCCCGCGCTGCTGCGCTCGCTCATCCTGATGGAGACCTCCGCCGATCCGGAGCCGGCGGAGAATATCCCCCGCTACCGCACGCTGGCGCGCGCCGCGCGCTGGATCGGCCTACGCCCTGTCGCCGCGCGTGTGATGCCGATCATGTTCGGCAAGACGTTTATGCGCGATCCCGCGCGGGCGGCTGAGCGTGCCGAGTGGCAGCGGCGCATGGCCGCCAACAATCGCACCGGGATCATCCGCGCGCTGGGCGGCGTGATCACGCGCACGAGCGTCTACGACGAGATCGCGGGCATCCGGCTGCCCACGCTCGTGCTCGCCGGTGAGGAGGATGTTGCCACGCCGCCGGAGCAGGCGCGGCGCATTGCCGAGTGCATTCCAGGCGCGCGGCTGGTGCCCATCCCCGCCGCCGGCCACACCTCCTCGGTCGAGCAGGCCGCCACCGTCAACGCCGCTCTCTGGGGCTTTCTCGAAAGTCTGAAATAGGGCGAGCGGGGTGTCCTCACCCCCCAGCCCCCTCGCCCCGCGGGGCGAGGGGGGACAGAGGGCGTGCCGCCACGAAACCGATCCGCGCCGGTTGGAGAGCGAGCGGCCAGTTGATCCCGCCAACGCTTGACAGGCATGCGTCCGCCCGCTATACTCCGCACGAGCCTATCTAAGGGTCTTAGATAGTGAGGGGTGGACGGCGATGCGCGAGCTGAAGAAGGGGTCGCTGGGCATGCTGCTGCTGCACCTGCTGCGCGAGCGGCCCAGCTACGGCTACGAGCTGTGCGAGCGCCTGCGCGTGCGCAGCGGCGGCGACCTCAGCTTCGAGGACGGCGCGATCTACCCGTTGCTGCATGAGTTCGAGCGGCAGGGCATGGTCGAAGGCTACTGGGAGAGCGGCGACGCCGGCGAGACTGGCGATCCGGGCGCGAGTGGATCGGGGTCGCGCAAGGGGCCGCGCCGGCGCTTCTACCGCCTCACCGCCAGGGGAGAGAGCCTGCTCGCCGCCAGCGTCACGGAATGGCGGACCTTCGCCGAGGCGGTGCGGCGGGTGCTGGCCGAGCCGAACGCGGAGCCAAACGCGGAGCTGGCCTTCGGCTGAAAGGGGTGGAGTCGTGAACGGGCCAATCGATCGCTACCTCGAAGCGCTCGGCCGCCGGCTCGCCATGCCGGAAGCCGCACGCGCCGCCGCACTGGAAGAGGCGCGCGGGCATCTGCTGGAGCGGGCGGCGAGCTATGTCGAGCGCGGTATCGCGCAGGGCGAGGCGGAGCGTATCGCCGTCGCGCTCTTCGGCGACGCGCGCCGCGTGGGCGAGCGGCTCTCGCGCGTGTTCGGCGTGCCGTGGGGTTGGCGCCGCTTCCTCGCAGGCACGGTCCTCGGCGCCGGCATGGCCTGGCTGCTCTGGACGGCCGGCTCCTTCCCGCTCCTGGTCTATACCTTCTACGCGAGCGCCTTGCCTGGCTCACCGCCGCCGGATGTTGGGAATCTGCTCATCCAATCCACGCCGCTGACCGAAGGCGGCTTCTATGCCTATCTCACGGCTGGATGGCTCTGGCTGCTGCCGCTGCTGGCGCTCTATCTGACGCTGCCGTGCTGGTGGGGGCGGCGGGCGTGGCGCTGGTGGCTGCCGGGCGCGGCGTATGGCCTGGGCGGCTGGCTCGCGGTCTTCTGGTTCCCGTTCTTCGCCTTCCGTTTCGACGGATCGGGCTTCGCGGCGGAGGCGCGGTTGGTGCTGCTGGCGCTGCCGCTGGCGCTGCTGGCGAGCTGGGCGGGGTGGCTATCGCGGCGTGGGATGCGCCCGCGTCTGGATGCGGCGCCGGCCGGCGTCTGAGTCTCCGGCCAGCGCATGGGGCCGGTACGCACAATCGCTAGGCACAATCGCGCAGTTAACGGACTAGGCATCGCCGCGTCTCAACTGCTGAGATAGGGATGATGTTAGAGAACGTGTAGGGGAAGGGTGGAAGCAGATGGCGCGACCGATCACGATGACCGCGACCGGCACGACGACGGCGGCGAAGCGGCGGCGGCGTAGAGGGTTGCCGCTCGTCGCGACGTTCACGCTGGCCTGGTGGCGGCTGCGCCAGACGTGGCGGCTGCTGCTCGTCTCGGGTCTGGGCATCGTCGCCGCCGTGATGCTGGTCTGCGCCGTGCCGCTGTTCTCGCAGGTCGCCATGAGCGCCGGCCTGCGCTCCGCCCTCACCGCTTTCCCCGAGGCATCGCAGATCATCATCCAGGGCAACGCCACCGGCGCATCACCCGACCTGATCGCCCAGGCCCAGCCGGCGATTGACGCGTTCGTCAGGCGCGAGATGGGCCCGTATCTCGCCGATACGCCGCCCGATGTCTCGGTCGTCATCCCCGCGCCACTCAATGCCGCGCCCGCATCCGGCGGCGAGACGCATCCGCTCGCGCTCCTCGGCGTCGATCTGAGCACTAAGGGGAAGAGCATCGCGCTCGTTGAGGGCCGGCTGCCCAACCCCGCCAGCGACCAGTTTGAGATTCTGGTAGATAAGGCCTCCGCCGACAGCGCGGGTATCCATGCTGGCGACACACTTAGCCTCAACCTCGGCTTCTCCGGCCCCAACGGCTCATCCCAGGCTCCGCCCATCCAGGTGCGGGTGGTTGGCATCGCCGCCCAGCTCGACACCGGCGGGAACGTGTTCGTCGCCAAGCAGTTCAACGGTTTCGGCCCCCAGTTCGGGGGAACGATCGTCTTCTTCGGCCCCAACGAGGGACCGATCATCGCCGCCGCCGCCAACGAGACCATCCTCAGCGCCGCGGCGCCATTGTTCAACGGTCAGAACGGGCCACCGCTGCTCGTCAACTGGACCTATCCCCTCGACCTCGACCGCATCAGCGCCGCCAGCTTCGGCGATCTGCGCGACCGCGTCTCGAACCTCCAGGCCCACAGCTTCGACGCGCTGCGCGACATTCCGGGCATGCAGCAGACCTCCTCTGAGCCGTCCGTCGAGGCCGCGCTGGATCAGTATCTCGGCCGCGTGATCGTCGTACAGATTCCCATCGTGCTGTTGCTGATGCAGGTGATGGGGCTGGTGCTGCTCTTCGTCAGCCTGATGGTCAACCTGCTGATCGAGCGCCAGGTGGAGGCGATCTCCGTGCTGCGCAGCCGTGGCGCCTCGCGCGGGGTCGTCTTGCGCTCGCTCACCGCCCAGAGCATCGGCGTGGGCGTGCTGGCGCTGGTGGCCGGGCCGCTGCTGGCCGTCGTGCTGGTGCGGCTGATTGCCGAGCGCGCGCTGCCGCCCGCCTCCCAGGCTGCCGTCGGCATCGTCTCCGGCAATCCCATCCCCGTCGCGCTCGACCAGAAGTGGTTCGCGCTCGCCGCCGCGGTGGTGGCCGTCTTCGCGATGATCGTCTCGACGCGCCGCGCCGCCAACCTCAACGTGCTGGCGCTGCGGCGCGAGTCCGCGCGTGTGACACGCAAGCCGTTCTGGGTACGCCTGAACCTCGATCTCGTCTTTGGCGGCATCGCCATCCTGGGCTACGCCGCCTACACCTACGCCGTCAACAACGTGGACAGCAGCTTCCGCCCGTTCCTGGCGCCGCTCTCGCTGTTCGCCATGCTCTTTCTGCTGGTGGCGATTGCGCTGATCTTCCTGCGCTTCTTCCCGCTGCTGCTGCGCCTGGGCGCACGGCTGGCCGCGCGCGGTCGTTCCGCCCCCGCCATGCTCGCCATCGGCCAGATGGCGCGCTCGCCGCGCCAGGCCGGGCGCATGACGCTGCTGCTGGCGCTCTCGACAGCGTTCGCGCTCTTCTCGCTGGTCTTCACCGCCTCGGTCGGCCAGCGTGTGCAGGATGTCGCCGCGTTCCAGGTGGGCAGCGACTTCTCCGGCCAACTCACCACTGGACTCGCGGCAAAGCTCACGCCTGACCAGCTCACCGCGCGCTACGCCGCCATCCCCGGCGTCACCTCCGCCACCGTCGGCTACAGCGCCGGCATTGACCCCAACGGCGTTCCCGGCAGCCTGCCCATCCAGATGCTTGCCATGGATACTTCCACTTTCGCCCACACCGCCCTCTGGTCGCCTACCTACTCGAAGCAGTCCATAGATGAGCTGATGGCGCGTATGGCAGCGAGCCGGGGCTCATCGCCCGATGCCCCCGTTCCCGCCATCCTCGACACCGTCACCTGGAATGCGCTGCGCCTCACCAAGCTTGGTGACACCTTCAGTATGCAGGTCAACCACACGGACACCGACCGCGTGCGCTTCCGCGCCGTGGCCGAGGTGGACCACATCCCCACGCTCTATAGCACCGGCGACACGAGCTTCGGCTCCGCCCAGGGCGGCATGCTGCTGGACTACGCCGCGCTCGCGCCCGCGCTGCAAGCCGTCAGCGGGCAGGCGTCCGCGGCGACGACGGTGGCCGCGCCCAACACGCTGTGGCTGCGCACGCGCGACGCCGCCGCCGCGCTGAAGAGCGTGCGCGCCGCACTGCTCGCCGGCGACCTCGCCCTCAGCTCGCCGCTGGACCGCCGCGCGCTGATTGACACGGCGCACGGCGACGCGCTCAACATTGACCTGCTGAGCGTGCTGGGCATCGCCGCCGCGACCGCGCTGGCGCTGGCGGTGCTGGGCATCGTGATCGCCTCGTGGATCAGCGCGCGCGTGCGTGTCACCAGCTTCGCGCTGCTGCGCGCGCTGGGCAGCGAGCCGCGCCAGCTCGCCGGCGTGCTGTTCTGGGAGCAAGGCATCGTCTATACACTGGCGCTGGCGCTGGGCGTCGGCCTGGGCGCGGTGCTGACGGCGGCTGTACTGCCGCTGCTGGTCTTCGTGAGTAACGCCAGCAGCCGGGGCTTCGTCCCGGTGGATATTCCGCCAGTGCGGACGGTGCTGCCGCCGGGGACGCTGCTGGGCGCGCTGGGCGTGTTGGTGGCGGTGTGCGTCCTGGCGATCCTGCTCATGGTGAGCGTCGTTTCGCGCGCGTCCATCAGCCAGACGCTGCGCCTCAACGAGGACTAGCCAAGGCTGCATCAGGAAGGAGCGAGCACGAGATGATGCCCTACGCTTCGGCGCTGCCGAATACGCCAAATACCGCGAGTGCGCCCAATGCGCTGGTGACGTGTGACAATCTGGTCAAGATCTATAAGGTGGATGACATCGAGGTGGTCGCGCTGCAAGGGCTGGACCTCTCCGTCGCCACGGGCGAGATGGTCGCCATCGTCGGCGCCTCCGGCTCCGGCAAGTCCACTTTGCTCAACGTCGTCGGCGGGCTGGACGTGCCGAGCGCCGGCCGCTGCTTCGTGGCCGGCAACGACCTGACACGCATGAGCGAGGCGCAGCGCACCACCTACCGCTGCTTCTCGGTCGGCCACATCTGGCAGCAGAGTGGGCGCAACCTGCTGCCGGAGCTGACGCTGGCCGAGAACGTCGCGCTGCCGCAGGTGATGGGCGGCGTTGGCGCGGGACGGCGGGCCAAGCGCACGGCCGAGCTGCTGGAGCTGGTCGGCATGACGCAACATGCGCGCAAGAAGCCGCACCAGCTCTCTGGCGGGGAGCAGCAGCGCGGCGCGATCGCCGTCGCGCTCGCCAACGCGCCCGCGCTGCTCCTGGCCGACGAGCCGACCGGCGAGCTGGATAGCGTCACCGCTGGCGAGATGTTCGCGCTGCTGCGCCGGCTGAACAAAGAGCTGAAGCTGACGACGGTAATCGTGACGCACGACGCCGCTATCGCCAGCCAGGCGGACCGCACGCTCGCCATTCGCGATGGGCGCACCAGCACGGAGACGGTGCGCCGCGCGGCGCCGCTGGCCGCCGGCGCGCACACCGGCGGCGCGAGCGCGGTGATCGGCCTGTCGGGGGCGACACACCGCGAGGTGGTGCTGATTGACCGCGTGGGCCGGCTGCAACTGCCCACGGAGGCTCTCGAGCGCATCGCCTTCGGCGGCCGCGCCGACGTGCGCATCCTGGCTGATCACGTCGAGCTCTGGCCGGCCCACGCCGCGCCAGCGCCGGATGGCAACGGCAACGGTGCTGGCGCTGGGAGCGCGGCCGAATTGCCCGCACCGCCAAGCGCGGTGAAGGAGACTGAGGCATGATCCAGCCCACAAGCGATCCCAGCGATCCCAGCGATCCAGCGGTCGAAACCGCCGCGGCGGTGGCCGAGGCGCGCGAGGTCACACGCGAGTTTCGCTCTGGCGGTGGTGCGGTGGTGCGGGCGCTGCGCGGCGTCTCGCTGGTGGTGCGCCCCGGCGAGCTAGTCGCGTTGCGCGGGCGCTCCGGCTCCGGCAAGACGACGCTGCTCAACATCCTCACCGGGCTGGACGACCCCAGCAGCGGCAGCGTCTACGTGCTGGGCCGCCCGCTCGCCGAACTGGCCGAGCCGGCACGCGCGCGGCTGCGCCGCGAGCGGATCGGCCTGCTGTTCCAGAACGCGCACCTCTTCCCGCTGCTGACGGCGCAGGAGAACGTCGAGGTGCCGCTGCGCCTCGCCAAGTGCGACCCGAAGGAGCGCGGCGAACGGGCGCGGGCGATGCTGGAGCGGGTGGGGCTGGGTCCACGCGCGCATCACCGTGGGCTGGAGCTGTCGGGGGGCGAGCAGCAGCGGGTGGCGTTGGCGCGGGCGCTGGCGCATGGGCCGCGCTTCGTGGTGGCCGATGAGCCGACGGGCAACCTGGATTCGCTGACCGGCCGCGCGGTGGTGGCGCTGTTGCGCGAGACGGCGCACGATCTGGGCATCGGCTTGCTGGTTGCCACCCACGACGCGGCGGTGGTGGAGGGAGCGGACCGCGTGCTGCGCCTGAGCGATGGCGCGCTCGTCGAGGATGAGTGAGCTGCCGGCTGGACGTGCGCGCGCCGGATGGCATATTGCGGCGCATGCTATCCTGCCATCCTGAGGGGCGTCAGCGCCGCTAGATGGCCTCGGTGTGGGGCGTTGCGGCGTGGGTGAGGGAGGCGGATCGGTGGAACCGCAGCGGCCGGATACGGAGCGCACGCTGCCCGATGGCGAGAGTACGGATCCGGCGGCACAGCCGGCACGCGCACCCATCCAGCGCACGAAGGGCTTGCTCGCCAGCGCCGTCATCCTGATCGCGCTCTTTGGGCTAGGGGTGGCGCTGGCGCATCCCTTCTCCTCATCGCCCACGCACTCCGGCGCCGCCGTTCCCACCTCCACCTCGCTGCCGCCGGCGCCGCCGTTCGGCCTCGCCCAGACGCCACAGCCCACCCCCGTCACACAGCCCGGCTCGACCGCCACCGGCACGCCGGATGCCGGGAGCGGCACCGACGGCTCTGATGGCTCCGCTCCCCCGGATGCCACGCCGACGGAGAACCCTCCCCAGCGCACGCTGCCGGCGTACCTGCTCGTCCATCCCAAGCAGCAGAACCCGGCGCAGCCCTGCGCCTCCGGCGACTGGCCGCCGATCGTACTGACCAACGCCGGCGGGCAGCCGCTCGATTGGTCCGCCACCACCAGCACCGGCGCGGTTAGCCTGGATGTCTCCGGCGGCACGCTCGGCGCGAACGAATCGTTGACCGTAAATCTCCAGGGGCAGCTCACCAACACGACGCACCCGTTCGTCCACGCCTATTTCCGCTGGGACGGCGGCCTGATCACCGCCACCGTCTACTGCACGGCCTGATGGCCCTCCATTGGATGGTAACGCTCGATCAGCGGCCAGCCAGGCGCGCGACGACCGGTGCGAGCGCCTCCATTAGCTCGTCGGAGACTACGATGTATGAGATACCCAGCGCCTCTCGGCGTCGCAGCAGTGTGGCGCACATCTCGTCGGTCGTTCCCATCAGGGCCGAAACCGCGCCCGCCCGTGCCAGATCGTCGGCCGTCACGTTCAATTGCGTCGCCACGTAGCGCGGCACCTGTTGGCCGACTGCCATGAGATTGATGTTGATCTCAAGCCGCTCAAACCGCTCTCCAGCGGCCGCGCGCAGCCAGTCGATCTTTTCGGCGACCGCCGCCTCCGGCTCGGTGGGCGGCACGCCGAGCGCGACGATGTCCGCCTCGCGCGCCGCCAGCGTGAGCATCTGCCGCCCGCTGCCGGCGACGAGGAGCGGCGGATGCGGCTGTTGCGCGGGGCGCGGCGTGATCTGCGCGTCCGTCACGCCGTAGTGCGGTCCGGTCGCGGTTGCCGTCTCGCCTGAGAGCAGCGCCTTGAGGACAGCGAGCGACTCCGCCAGGCGGGCGACACGCACGCCGCCAGAGTCGAAGGCGAGGCCGAGCATGCGGTTGTCCTCGGCGGCGGATGGGCGACCGGCGCCAATGCCCAGCTCGAAACGGCCGCCGGAGAGCAGGTCCAGCGTCGCGGCCTCCTTGGCAAGCAGGACAGGGTTGCGGTAGTCGTTGTCAATCACGTAGGTGCCGACGCGCAGGGAGCGGGTGGCCGCCGCCGCTGCCGTCAACGCGGGCAGTGGGGCGAGGGTGTGGCGCAATCCATCGGGCATCACCAGGGTCGCGTAGCCGAGCGACTCGACGGCGCGGGCCTTGGCGGTCCACTCCTCGCCGGTGCGCGCCAGCGCGGCGACCACGCCAAAGCGGAACGGATGCGGTGTTGTCATGAGGCTCCTCTTGATCGTAAGGAATAGCGAGCGTGGTGGAATGTCGCGGGGCGCTTTCCGCCTCAGGATGGCTTGGCAATCGGGCTGAGCTGAAGGCCGGCCAGCAGCCAACGCCCATCCTGTCTCACGTAGAGCTGCGTCTCACGATATTCGCCCTGAATGCGCATACCCTTGTATGTGGCCTTGGAAGTCTCGCGGCCGATGGCGACACTGCTGTCGTTGTTGTAGACGCGCACCTGGACATCGCTCCATGTGAGCGCTTCGTACTGGAGATCGCCGGAGTCCAGCCGCTCCAGCCATTGCTCCTTGGCGAGCGTGAAACCGCGCGGGCCGATGCCGACAAAGTCGTCCGCGAGCAGGTTCCTGAGGAACCGCGTATCGCCGCGCAGCTCCGCGTTGGCCCGCTGCTCACCCAATTGCTTCACCTGATCTGCCACGGGTTCAAGCGCCCGATTCATCTGCTTCTCTCCCTTCAATGCTCGTCCGTCATACGCGAGTTGAGGCCGTTCCTCAGCCCGGCCTTGGCATTGGGTGTCGCCAGCAGGATCAGGCCCACGACGAACAGCGCCACCATTGGTGTCGCGGCTCGCGCGCCTGATCCTCGGCATGGGCACAGGGCCGGACATGGGCGGGGATATGGGGCTGGACACGAGCTGACGCGAGGGCTGGAAGAAGACAGCGCGTTTTGGTGTGGCATCATATACTGCCGCTCATGAATGGTATCTTCCCGATCAACAAGGCCGCCGGCATGACCTCGCACGACGTGGTGGCGCGCGTGCGGCGGCTGGCGCGACAGAAGAGTGTGGGCCATGCCGGCACACTGGACCCGACGGCGACCGGCGTGCTGCCGATCTGCCTGGGGCAGGCAACGCGCGTCGCCGAGTATCTGAGCGAGAGCGGCAAGGCGTACCGCGCGACCATCCGCTTCGGCGTCGAGACCGACACCTACGACACCGAGGGCAATATCGTGGCTGAGGCGCCGGTGACGCTGACGGAGCGGGAGATCGCGGACGCGCTGCCGGCGTTCCTGGGCGAGCAGATGCAGCGGCCACCGGTGTATTCCGCGATCAAGCGCGGCGGCCAGCCGGTCTACAAGCTGGCGCGTGCCGGCCAGATGGTGGAGCTGGAGCCGCGGCCGGTGGTGATCTATGCCCTGCGCGTCGTTTCGTGGGACGCGCCGGATCTGGTGCTGGATGTGGAGTGCGGCAAAGGGACGTACATCCGCTCGCTGGCGCACGACCTGGGCGCGCGGCTCGGCACCGGCGCGCACCTCGCCGCGCTCACGCGCACGCGCAGCGGTCCATTCACGCTCGATCACTGCCTGACGCTAGAGGCGCTAGAGACGGCGCTGGCGGACGGCGGTTGGCGCGAGCGCCTCTACGCGCCGGACGAGGCGCTGTTGGAGCGGCGTGCGGCAATCCTCGGCGAGCACGACGAGGCGCGGCTGCGCAACGGCCAGCCGCTGCGTTTCGCTCCGCGCGATCCCGGCGATGCGAGCGATGGATGGCAGCCGCCGGTGGATGGCGAGCTGCTGCGCGCCTACTCGGTGGATGGGCGCTTTCTGGGCATCTTGCGCTGGAACGCGACCGGGGCCGCCTGGCAGCCGCACAAAGTGCTGCAAGTGGCCCCGGTGGAGGATGCGGGCTGACGGCTTGGACTATGCGACGGCACGTGCGAGGAGTCCTCACCCCCGGCCCCTCTCCTTGCGAGGAGCGGGGAGTATGCAAGGCGCTGATGGCGCTAGCGGCCGTACGGATCAGCGGGCGGCGGGAAGAAGCCGGCCTGGGTGGGCGCGTCGTCGGGCGCGTCGTTGCCAGGGTTGGTGGTCGCGCCGGGATCCCAGTCGGGCAGCGGCGGCGGCGTGGCCGGCGGGTGATAGGGCGCGGCGAACGGATCGGGCGGGCCGTAGCGGCCGGCGGGGTTGGTGTTGGCGCCGAAGGGCGGGCTGTAGCGGCCGGGGCCACTGGGGCCATTGGGGCCACCGGGCGCGGCGTTGCGCCGCTGCGTCGCCAGGTACGCCAGCATGCCGGCGAGCGCGGCCAGCAGCACGACAATCGCCACCACCAGCCCGATCAGCAGTCCGGTGTTGCTGCCACCAGCGCCGGTGGATGCGCTGGTGTTC
>JAICVS010000004.1 GCA_025935195.1 Ktedonobacterales bacterium | reverse complement strand
TGCTCAGCCTGCTGCCGCGCTACCGCGTGCTGCTGCACAACGACGACGTGAACGCGATGGACTACGTGGTCGCCGTCCTCGTTCGCACCATCCCCGCGCTCTCCACCGAACGCGCGATCGCCATCATGCTGGAAGCCCACACCGAGGGCATGGCGCAGGTGATCATCTGCCTGAAGGAACAGGCGGAGCATTACCGCGAGCGGCTGGAAGGCTACGGGCTGACCAGCACCATCGAGCCGGCGTGAGGACTAACCCGCTCATCCGCGCCCGGCCGGCGCTGGCTGTTGTGGCCGGCCGCCCTCTTGGCCGGAGCGGCGCAGCTTGAGCGCCTCGGCGCGCGCCACCGCCTCGCCGCGCGTCCCGCCCAGCTCGTTCTCCAGGATGCGCCGGGCAATGGCGATGGTGGCGGCATAGGTCGAGTCCATGCCGTAGTAGCTCAGGCTGCCCGCGCCCAGGTTCTTGCCGCGCGTATAGGGCGTGTCCGAGGCGTAGTGGATGATGCCGAGGTCGAAGGGCAGCTTGGCGAAGTTGATGTTGTCGCCCATCGGGTAGCGCGTCATGTAGAGGCTCTCGTACACCGCGTCCAGATACGGGCCAGCCTCCATCTCCACCACGCTGTAGTTGGCGCGGTAATAGAAGTCCAGGTAGGCGCGGTTCTGCAGGAAGGTGCCTTTGGTAGAGACGGCCTTCTGGTTGTCGAGCACGGCGCCGAAGACCAGATTCTTGTTGACATCGGCGGCGTTGAAGCAGTTGTCGAGCCAGTACGTGTTGGAGCTATGCTCGTCCAGCACGACGTTGGCGATCATCACATCGCCGATGCTGCCGTTGAGCGTCGCCGCCTTGCCGAGAATGTAGATGCCCTTGACGGCGGCGTTGTTCTCCTGCACCTCACGCAGCACGCGGTACGCCGCCATGCCGAGCGGGTAATCAATGTTGACGATCACGCCGCGGCTCTCGGCGATGCGCTCGATGCCCGGCACGCGCACGCGCGGATCGAGATCGGCGGGGTGCAGCTTCGAGAGATCGAAGACCTGCACATCCAATTCGAGGCCGTAGCGCGCGCCGATGTACCAGATGCCGCGCTCCTGCTCCTCCACCGGCCGGCTGCGCGTGAAGCCCTGGCCCGCCGAGGTCTTCTGATACTCACGCGCGGCGTAGTAGAGGAAGTTCTGCCAGTTGCCGGTGGAGCGGCCCTCCTTGATCTTGCGATACTCATCCGCGAGGAAGGCGTCCGCGCCGGCGGTGGCGAAGCGCACCAGCTCGTCCTCACGGCGCGCGGCGGTGCCGGAGAGCAGGTTGGCGAGGCTGTGGGTGTTGCTGGAAACGAAGTAGATCGGCCGCCGGCTCAGGCGCATATCGTCGAGCAGCTTGCCGACCGGGTTCCACCACTTGCGCGTAGCGCGCACGAAGCCGACGTGCGAGCCGCCGAGCATGCGCAGCGTGAAATTCTTGCGCTCGCGGCCGATCGCCAGCAGATTCGTCCACACCGAGTCGCCCCAGATGACTTCGAGGCGGCGCCAGTCCTCCGGCGTCACATGTAGCCGCTCGCGCACCACCTTCGTGATCTCGGCATAGACGGGCGAGGAGCGGTCCACCCGGCTTTCGAGCAGTTGCATCGTCGTGGGATCGGCGTTGAGCAGCCAGTGAAACTTGTTCCACTCGATCTGGAGCGCGACGAGCGTGGGAACGATGTCGTCGGTGTCGCTGACGCTGGCGATGAAGGCGGCGAGCGTATTCTTGCCGTCGAAGAACCACTTGCGGCGGCGGGCGGAGGCGCTGGCGGCCTGCCACTGTTCGACCTGGAAGCCGTGCTGCGCGAAGACCTCTTCGGACTGGCCGAGCAGCACGCGCGAGGACTGGAGGACGGCGAGCGGCAGGCGCAGGACGGTGTAGATGAAGGCGGACATATCGGGATTGCTGGAGCGGGCCTCCGGGTGTAGCACGGAGTCAATGTTGTAGTGCGCCTGCACGAGCGCCTTCAGGCCCACCTCGCCGGAGCTGCGCAGGAGCGTCTGGTACGTGCGGATGTACATCTCGACTTCGCGCTTGCCAGCCTCGTGCCGCCCTTCCAGCGCGTCCTCGTTCTCCACTTCGCCGCCCGTCGCCCCGTTCATGCGCGCGTCGGCGCGCAGGTTGCCCGCGTTGCTAGCCGCCACTGATCTTCATCCTCTCGCTGTCCGTCCATTCGCCCGGCGCATTTTCGCTATTATATCCTATGCCCCATCACGTATGACACCGCATTGGTGTGCGCTGTTGTCGTTCGTTGGCCTGCCGGCATGAATGCCGGGGGTAATCCCGGTCTCGTACGGGAGACAATACGACAACGACTCAGGCCACATCAGTCTCACCTCCTCTGCGCATTCCCAGGCGGCAAAGTTGACCGGGATGGTCAACATTGCCGTTTTTGCCGCTTTTTGATCTTGCGCCGGGCGCGTCCTCCTTTCGAATCCGCAATTCAAGCCGCTTTGCCGTTTGTCGCCACGTGACATGTGGTGTTATGGGTGGCAAAAGCGGCAAGATACGGCAACGATCTGGCAAGGTGGGCGGCAAAAACGGCATGATGTGGTGCGGGTGCGGCCACATCCATGCTCCTATGCGAACGCCCGCCCTCGAGCGCGGATGGCGCGTTTGCTCGCGGTATGCGATTGTTCAGGTGCCAGCGGCGTCAGATGGCGCCATGATGATAGAACGAATATACCATGAAGAAGTCGGGAAGTCAAGGGGATGGGGAGCGGTTTGCCAGGGGAGATGACGGGTCGTCAGGTAATGGCACGTCCTCGAACCGCTGGTTGGACACCGGCGACCCGGCGCGGGCGGCCCCGTCCGCACCCGCCGCGCCGCATCCGCAACGCGATCCGCTCCCTGGTGCGCAGTGGCTGTGCCTGGCGCCTGCTGCCCCGCGACCTGCCGCCGTGGCAGACGGTCTTCCACTCGTTCCGCACATGGTGGCGGGATGGGACCTGGGAACGCATAGTGCCTCGCTGCGAGCCGGTCAACTACCAGCTACCAGCAGGCTGCACACAACATGAAAGCCCTCGCGGGAGGAGCCTCCCGCGAGGGCTTGTGTGCTCGTGTGGTCGCGCTACTTGCTCAGCATCAGTGTGGTCAGCGTGTGTTCAGCGGCCACGGTCTAGGGATCGGGAACCGGGCGGGGATGGGGTGACCAAGGTTGCCGCCTTGCCCGTTTAGCGCGAGGTATATGTCGGGATAGAGCAGGACGTACAGCCCATACAGGATCACGAGTACCGCGAGGACTTTGCCCGTCGTCACCAAGACGCGACGCAGACGACGCCTGTTGCCGGCTGACACTGCCACAACGCTGCTCCCTTTCCGTACCGCTACCCGGCCTGCCTAGTCGCAGTCCTGGGTGTTCACTGACGTATCCCGGACGATGTTGAACGTCCAGTTGTTGGCGTCCGTGAAGTTGGTGACAACGTAGCAATTATAGTGCGTGTACTTATCCTGCTGCTCAAACACGGAGTAGTGGCCGTTGGGGATGACGTTCCCCATGCCCGTCTCGCCGTAGTTTAGGCCGAACTCACTAAAGGAGACACGGCAAAACTGGAAGTCCAGGGTGCCGAACCACGGCAGAATCCAGTCTGGGATCGGGTTCTCGACAGCACACTCAGCCGACTGGGTGTTCGGCGCAGGCCCATCCATGTAGCCGCCGTAGTAATTAGGCGAGGGCTGGGTCTGGTCTTGCACGAATACGTGGGTGCAGGGCGCTGAAGCATACTCGCAACCCGTGTTCATGTACATCAGGTCGCCTTTGACGACATACGGCAACACGTTCCGCACGCCACAGTTCTGCGTGGAGCCAGTGTTGTCGATGAAGCCGAAGGTATGGTCCGGGGCCGGGACGGACCATGTTGATTCTTCGCCGGTCTGCACCAGTGAAGGCGCGCCGGTACATTGGTTGTTCTGAAAGCCACCAATGCCCAGCCACACAGCAGCCGCCCGCGCACGAACATCGAGGCCATTGTTGGGGTTGCCATTAGGATTGATCGCGTGAGTGTAGCCTTCCGATGCGTAATAGTAGCCAGGGAAGCTGAAGTTCACGGCATCATCTGCCCAGGCACCCCAGGAATTGACGCCTGTCATGCCCTGCCAGCGAAAGTTGGACTGGTAATCGGACGTGGTGTTGTGGCGCGGCGCGAGACTGTGGCCGGGCATCGTCGCCTTCACGCCCGTGCTGCCGCGTCCGACGTTTGCCGCCGTATCCACGTGTCCATCGTGATAGCTGTCTGTCCACGAGCAGGAGCGCTCAGTGGCGAGGCGCACGATGTTCTGCCACTCCTCAAGATTGCCATTGCCGACCTGATTGAGATGGGGCAGGCCAAAGCGGTCCAGTTCCTCATCGGTGAAGGTGGCGTGGTCGCGCAGGCCCTGCGGTGTGGGCTGCTCGCAGGGGATCAGTTGGTGCGCTGGGCTGGTGGACTCGCCCGTGGCCGCGGGCGTGAAGCCCATCAGCGCGTCATCGGGCACCGCGCCGGTCACGGTCTCGCCGTGGGTGTCTATGTAGAAGGTGTAGCCACCATCCGGCACGGCTAGGGTGTGCGTGTCGTCTGGCTGGAGCGTGCGCGGGTCGATAGGTCCGACTGAGCCAGTCGGCTGGGCGGGGGCGGGGTCGGCGGCTTTCGGAGGGCGGGCGGCGGCAGATAGCCCTACCAGCAGAGTCGCCAGCACGGAGAGGGTGAACAGGAAGCGCCAGCGGGACGGTGTCATCGTGAGTCGCTGCACGTGCAGTGCCTTTCTGCCCGCTACCTCGACGGCGGGCGCTCGATACTGAGCCAGCCCGACTCATAGCTGCTGCTTGGCACATATCGCTGCGCTAGCATAGGCCGTCGCGGCTCGCTCGTCAAGCGGTACATGCGACGGGATGGCGCCGGCTGACGGTGAGGCGTAGGATAGTGAGCGTCTGGCTGGCTCAGTGACCAGGGGTGGCAGGCAGTCGCCATGGGGGTCGGCAACGTGGGACATGCCGTGAGGGCAGGCGATACACCTGCCCTCAAATTGGCGCTGTAGGGGTTGAGAGACCGTCTGAGCAATTCTGAGCAATCGGGATATGACGCTGAACGAGCGACAAATGCCAGGGGAGGGTCATCGGTGCCTGGGGCCCTGAGGGGCGTCGGGTGTCCAAGATGAGCGGGTTCGGTAGCGGCTCCCACCGACAGCGCGTCATCGTCTCGTCTCCCCGATCCTGATTTCTCAGACGGTTTCTGAACCCGTATAGCATCCGTAGCTCCGCCGCCGCCTCCCACCCCTCCGTTGCCTCCGTTGCCTCCGTGGTGGTTCTCGTCTCTGTCGCGGGAAGAGGGTGTTGGGGGAGAGGATTCCTCATCACGCCAGCGCGGCGCGCAGCCGGGCGATGCCAGCGGCCACGCCTTCCGGATCGCCATAGACAGCGGAGCCGGCGACCAGCACGTTTGCGCCCGCGCGCACGGCGAGCGGGGCGGTGGCGGCGGATATGCCCCCGTCCACTTCGAGGTCACAGCCCGCACCGTGCTGCGTGATCATGCCGCGCAGCCGCTCGATTTTGGGCAGCGTGGCGCGAATGAACTCCTGACCGCCGAAGCCTGGGTCCACCGTCATGCACAGCACAAGGTCGAGCTCGTTCAGCACCTCCTGAAGCACGACGAGCGGGGTGGCGGGATTGATGGCAACGCCCGTGCGCTTGCCGAGGCGGCGTATCTGCTCGATGGTGCGGTGGAGGTGGGGCGAGGCCTCCTGGTGGACGATGATCACGTCGGCGCCGGCGCTGGCGAAGTCACTCAGATAGCGTTCCGGCTCGACAATCATCAGATGCGCTTCGAGCGGCAGCGTGGTGTGGCGGCGTACCGCTTCCACGACGAGCGGCCCAACGGTGATATTCGGCACAAAACGGCCGTCCATCACGTCAATCTGGAGCCGATCGGCCCCCGCCGCCGCCGCTTCGCGCACCTGCTCGCCCAGGCGAGCGAAATCCGCCGAGAGAATTGACGGCACCACCAACGTCATGCCCCTGCTCCTTCCCAATCCCCCCGCGCTAGCGGGCGCGCGGTTGTGACGCCGCCGCGCGGTCCACATACCAGTACAGCTCGCCGTCGGACGGATGGATGCGCTGCGACGGATACTCATCGGGATCGCGCGGGCCGTCGAGGACGGCGGCGAGGGCGGGCGCCTTGTCCGCCCCGGCGACCAGGAAGGCGACGGCGGCGGCGTTGTTGATAACCGGCGCGGTGAGCGTGATGCGGTCGGTGTTGAGCTTCGCCACCGGGTTCGCCACCGTCAGACGATCCGCGACATGCAGCGCGGGCGTGTGCGGGAAGAGCGAAGCGGTATGGCCGTCCGGTCCCATGCCCAGGTAGATCAGGTCGAAACGCGGGAGCTGGCCGGGCGCCAGTCCGAAGTATTGCCGTAGCTCCTGCTCATAGAGGTCGGCCGCGACGCGCGCGTCCGCCTCCTCGGTGTGCATGCGATGGATCTGCTCCTCGCGCAGTGGCACCGCGTCGAGCAGTGTCTCGCGCGCCATACGGAAGTTGGAGTCGGGGTCGTCGGGCGCGACGTGGCGGTCGTCGCCCCAGTAAAACTGTACGCGCGACCACTCCACCTCCGTGCGGTAGGGATCGCCGGCCAGCAGCCGGTGCATCAGTTTGGGCGTGGAGCCGCCGGAGAGCGCGACGGCGAACTCATGGCCGACCGCCGCGGCCTTGCGCGCCAACGCGACGAAGAGGTCCGCGCCGAGCCGAGCGACGCCGTTCAAGTCCTCGGCGACGACGAGATGGATGCGCTCATCTGGCGATGACATCATCTGACCCCCCTGCGCGGCCCGGCACCCATGAGCTGGGCCGCGGCGTCGAGCGCCTCCTCGAAGACGCTGTCGTGCCCCAATTCCTGAAGCTGGGCGGCGAGGGGGCTGCGCTCGCCGAGCGATTGCAGGTGAATGGTCTGCGACGGGGTGGCGGTGTGGGGAATCTGGCAGAGGGTAGTGGCGTGGGCGAGGTCTTGCTCGCGCGCCAGCGCGAAGGTAGCTCGTGCCCCATTGAGGCGCGCGGTCAGGTGGACGAGCATCAGCGCGCCGGGCCGCACCCACGCGGCGGCAGTGGCGGCGGGTTGAGCGGACGATTGCGCGCGGCCGTTCTGGGATGAGGCGCCGTTGTCGGGGGGAGTGTCATCCACCTCGCTGCCAGCCTCATCGCTCTGCCACCAGATGCGCTGTGGCACGCCGTAGCGCGCGCTGATCTCCAGATTGATGGTCCGGCCGCCGCCGTCGCGCAACGCATGCTCGCGACTCGCGCCGACGCCCGACGGCTGTGACGTGGCGGCACGCCAACCCAGCCGCGAGGCCAGCCAACCGGCAAAGAGGTACGCCTGGCTGCTGTTGGTTGGGGCGTCCTCCTCGCCGGCGGCATACTCGATGGTGACCCGCTCGATCGTATCGAGATAGGGGCGCGCGGCGGGTGCGTCGAAGAACTGGGCGATCACTTCGCGCCACGGCGTCTGCGCGGTCCAACTGATGTCACTGACGGCGCAGCGGCCAGCTTTGCGGCGCATCAGGTCATCCAGCGCGCCGACGCTCTGCGCCGCATGCGCCATCTCGGTCGTGTCCACGATCAGGCGGTCGCTGCCATCTACGAGCGCTTCGAGCAGTTCGCTGCCCCAGGGCGGCTCGCCGGTCCACCAGAGAAAGGCGGGCAGACCGGAGACGATCAGCGGCAGCACCAGCCCCGGCAGGTGGCGGATGGCCTCGCTCTGCGCGACGACGACGATGTCCTCACCGTAGGAGGCGAGGTCTGTGGAGGTATAGGTGGAGATGTAGGCGCGCATGTCATGGCCGCGATCATGTGGGTCGGCGGCGACAATGATCGCCCGCGAGGGGTGCTGCGTGCTCAGGGCGTGGATGCGCCTGAGCAGGTGGCGGGCATCGTCCTCACCGTGCGTGAAGGCGACGAGCGTGAGCACGCTGTTGCGCGCGATGGCGTGGCCGCCGGTCGCCGCGATACGCGCGTTGGCGTCGCGCCACATATTATCCAGCTCGCTCTCGACGGCATCCAGCGCCACCGGGCGCATGCCCCGCACGCCGGATGCGCCCGCCTCTGCCTGATGCGTTTGCTGGGTCTCTTGGGTCTCGCTCATAACCGCCTCCAGGTTCGGCCGTCGCGTTCGATCAAGGCGTCCGCTTCCTTCGGGCCCCACGTACCCGGCTCGTACTGCGGGATCGCCGAGGCGGGCAGTTTGGCCCACGCGCGCTCGATGCTGTCCACGAGCGTCCAGGAATACTCCGTCTCGTCAATGCGCGTGAAAAGGGTGGAGTCGCCGAGCATACATTCGAGCAGAAGCCGCTCGTACGCCTCAGGCGGCTCGACGCCGAAGGAGCTGCCGTAAAGAAAGTCCATGTTCACGCCGCGCAGGTGCATCTCCTGGCCGGGAACCTTGGCCTCGAAGAACAGCGAGATACCCTCGTTCGGCTGGATGCGCAGCGACAGCACGTTCGGCTGAAGCTGATCGGCGCCGGTGCCGCGGAAGAGCATGTACGGCGGACGCTTGAACTGGATGGCGATCTCGGTGGTGCGCTTGGCGAGCCGCTTGCCGGTGCGCAGGTAGAACGGCACGCCGGCCCAACGCCAGTTCTCGATGAACAGCTTGAGCGCGACGAACGTCTCCGTCTTCGACGCGGGCGCGACGTTCTTCTCCTCGCAATAGCCCTTGACCGGCTGGCCGCCGATCATGCCAAGGCCGTACTGCCCGCGTACCGTATCGGCGGCGATCTCGTTCTCCATCAGCGGCGGGATGGCGCGCAGCACCTTCACCTTCTCGTCGCGCACGGCGTCCGCGTCGAAGTTGACCGGCGGCTCCATGCCCACCAGCGTGAGCAGCTGCATCATATGGTTCTGCACCATGTCGCGCATCGCGCCCGCTTCCTCATAGTAGTCGCCGCGCCCCTCCACACCCAGCGTCTCCGCGACGGTGATCTGCACGTTGTCCACGTAGCGCCGGTTCCAGATCGGCTCGAAGATGCCGTTGCCGAAGCGCAGCACCATGATGTTCTGCACGGTCTCTTTGCCGAGATAGTGGTCAATGCGGTAGATCTGCCGCTCGGAGAACGCTTTGTTCAGCTCCTTGTTGAGCGCCAGCGCCGATTGCAGGTCGTGGCCGAACGGCTTCTCGACGATGATGCGCGCGTAGCCCTTGGAGTCATCCTCAGCGCGGCGGCGGCGCGCGAGGCCGGCGGCGCTGAGATGGTCGGCGATGATGGGGTAGAAGCTGGGCGGCGTCGCCAGGTAGAAAATGTGGTTGCCCAGGGTGCCGCGCTCCTCGTCAATCTGCTTGAGCAGCTCCACCAGGCTCTCGTAGCCTTCCGGGTCGTCGAACTGCGACTGATGGTAATACAGCCCCTTGGAGAACGTCTCCCAGACAGCCTGGTTGACGGGCCGGCGGCGTGAGAACTGGTTGATGGAATCCAGCGCCTGCTGGCGAAAGTCATCGTTCGAGAACGGGCGGCGTGCGACGCCGACCACGCTGAACTGCGGCGGCAGCGGCTGCTCCAGCGCCAGGTTGTAGAGCGCGGGCAGCAGCTTGCGATGCGTGAGGTCGCCGGTGGCGCCGAAGATCACCATCACGCACGGCTGCACGCTGCGCGCGTGCCGCATGCCCGCGCGCAGCGGATTCGGCTGGACGGTCGCGATGTCCATCAACCTGCCCCTTTCTCTAACCTGCCGCCGAAGTTCCTTACCCTCGACGCCCGCTCCGCGCGGAGCGGGCGTCAGAGAGCGCGCCGGTTGTCCCTATGCCTGGTGCCGCACGCCGCCGGTCTCGCCCGTCTCGAAGGTGACGGCGTGGCCGCCGAACTGGTTGCGCAGCGCCGCGATCACCTTCGCCGAGAACGATTCATCCTGCCGCGAGACGAAGCGCTGCAAGAGCGAGAGCGTGATCACCGGCGCCGGCACGTTCTCGTCTATGGCGGCCTGCACGGTCCAGCGCCCCTCGCCGGAGTCCTCGACGTAGCCGCGAATCTTCTCCAACTCCGGATCGTCGGCGAAGGCCAGCGCCGCCAGGTCCAGCAGCCAGGAGCGCACGACGCTGCCATTCTGCCAGACGCGCGTCACCTCGCGCAGATCGGGCTTGAACTGCGACTTCTCGATGATCTCGAAACCCTCGCCGTACGCCTGGAGCATGCCGTACTCAACGCCGTTGTGAACCATCTTGACGAAGTGGCCGGCGCCGCTGGCGCCCATATAGCCATAGCCGTTCTCCGGCGCGAGCGTCTTGAAGATCGGCTCACACTGCTCGAAGGCCTCGCGCTCGCCGCCGATCATCAGGCTGTAGCCGACTTTGAGGCCCCAGATGCCGCCGCTGGTGCCGACGTCGAGGAAGTGGATGCCCGCGCCCTTCACCTCTTCGGCGTGCCGCACGGTGTCCTTCCAGTTGGAGTTGCCGCCGTCAATGATGATGTCGCCGGGCTTGAGCAGCTTCATCACGTAGTGAATGGTATCGTCCGTCACCTTGCCAGATGGCACCATCAGCCAGACGATCTTGGGGCTGGATTGCAGCGTCTGCACCAGCTCGTCCAGCGTGTAGGCCGGGACGGCGCCCTGCCCCGCCGCCTCATCCACCGGACCGCGGCTGCGGTTCGAGGCGACGACGCGGTGGCCGCCGCGCAGCAAGCGAATGACCATATTGCCGCCCATGCGGCCGAGGCCGTAGAGTCCCACTTCCATCGTCTTGTCTCTCCCTCTTCTCTCTCGTCAGGGCTTGCGTATGCGCGCTGGCGGAGCGGGCCGGCGGGTACACCCGCACCCAGGGGCGTGCCGCCGCGAAGTCCGCCTGCGCGGACTGGGATTCTTTAAACCACCCTCTACAGGCATTATCCCCGTTGAAGCTGTGCCGCGTCGAGCGCTTGGCCGACCTCGCCCAGGCCCCCCGCGATGCTCGCGCCAAGATTGATGCGGATGGCGCGGCGCTCATGCGCCTCCAATGCTTGCAGATCGCCGAGCGCCTGCGCCTGTTTGAGCGTGCCGAAGGTGAACGGCCGGCCGGGGATCGGCGCGTCCTCGTGGTCGTCGGCGACGAACTGAATGAAGACGCCGTTGTTGGCGCCGCCCTTGTGGAGCTGGCCGGTCGAGTGCTGGAAGCGTGGGCCGTAGCCAAGCGTGGTGGCGACGTGGCACAGATCGCGGATGCGCAGGCGGATGCGTTCCAGCGCCTCCTGGGTGGCCGCGCCGCGCCGCACGTACGCCAGCAACGCGACGTAATCGCCGGGGCGCACCTGGCGCAGATAGGCTTCGAGTGCGGCTTGCAGCGAGACAGCCTCCGCCAGACGGTGCGCCTCGTCCTCCCCGGCCACGATAGCGACCTGTTCGGTGCGCAGGATAGCCGGCGGCCGCGGCAGCGCCTTCTCCGCGGCATACTGCTTCAGAATCGCGTCGGTGCGGTCCTTGGCCTCTTGCACATTGGGCTGATCGAAGGCGTTGATGCCCAGCAGCGCGCCCGCGATGGCCGTAGCGAACTCCCAGCGGAAGAACTCGGCCCCCAGGTCGTAGCGGTCGCGCAGCGGCAGCGCCACCACTGGCTGCCCGGCCGCCGCCAGCGCGCGCAGCGCCTCATCTTGCCCCGCATCGAAGCCCTGCTCGGTCCGGCACGAGACGAAGAGGCGGTCGCTGCCATACACCTCCGGCGGGCCGAGCCGCTCGCCCTCGACCGGCAGAATGCCCTTGCCCTCCTTGCCGGTGCTTTCCGCGATCAACTGCTCGATCCAGTAGCCGAAGGTGCTGATCGGCGGCGACATCACCAGCGTCACCTTGTCGCGCCCGCCGTTGGCGAGCGTGCCCAGAATCGCGCCGAGCCGCAGGCCGGGGTTCTCGTGCGCCGGGCGGTCGGGCGCGCAGGCCGCGCGCATGGCGTCGGCGCGGTCCAGCAGCTTCTCCACATCCACACCGATGATCGCCGCCGGCACCAGCCCGAAGAAAGAGAGCGCCGAATAGCGGCCGCCAATGTCGGGCGGGTTCAGAAAAACCTCGCGGAAGTGGTGGTCGTGGCCCATCGTCTCCAGCTTGGTGCCGGGATCGGTGATGGCGAGGAACTGGCGCCCCGCCTGGTCGCCGGCGATGGCCTGCACCTTCTCGTAGAAGTAGGCGAACTGGGTAAGCGTCTCGATGGTGCCGCCGGACTTCGAGGCGACGATGAAGATCGTGTGTACCAGATCGATCTCGCGCTCGGCATCCAGGATCGTCGCCGGATCGGTCGTATCGAGCACGATCAGTTGAGGCTGGCCCTCCGCCGTGCCGAACGTCTCGCGCAGCACCTCCGGGGCGAGGCTGCTGCCGCCCATGCCCAGTAAGACGGCATGCGTCATCCCCGCGGCGCGCACGTCGTTGCGTAGCGCGCGCAGCCGCGGCAGCGCCTCGCGCATCGTCTCCGTGACGGTCAGCCAGCCCAGGCGGTCGGTGATCTCACTCTGCTCGCTGGGGTTCGGCTTCCACAACGCCGGATCTTTCTCCCAGACACGCCGCGCGAACTGTTCCGTCTCGGCGCGCGTGAGCGCGCGATCCACCTCGGCCTGTAGCTCGCCCAGCTCGTCATGCTCGCCGCCGGCGGCACCCGCTCCCGCGCTTGCCCCCGCCGCGCTGGTGTCAGTAGCCGCACGTACCCCAGCCCCGTCGCCCTGAGCCTCCATCTCACTCCGCAGCCGCGCGATCTTGTCACCAGTACGGTCAATCATCTGGGGGTAAGCGTCGGCGAAGGTCTTGACGCCTTCAATCTCGAGCTGTTTTGTCACCTGGCGCATCTCAATGCCGGCCTCGGCGAGGCGGCGCACCGTCTCGTGCGCGGCGGCGAAGGCGTCGCCAGTGTCCAGCGTACGCTCGGCCACGCCGTGATCTTGGAACGCCTGGATGGTCGCCGGAGGCATCGTGTCCACCGTCTCCGGGCCGATCAGCTGCTCGACGTAGAGCACATCGCGGTAGCTGGGATTCTTGGTGCTCGTGCTGGCCCAGAGGCAGCGTTGCGGCGCCGCGCCGCGCTCACGCAGCGCCGCGAAATGGTCGCCGTGGAAGAGGCGCTGATACGACTCGTACGCGATGCGCGCGTTGGCGATGGCGGCCGTGCCGAGCAGCGCGCGCAGTTCCTCTTTCTTGGCGTCGTCGCTCGCGGCGTCAATCCGCTCCTGAAGCTGCTTATCCACCAGCGTGTCCACGCGGCTGACGAAAAAGCTGGCGACGGAGGCGATGCCCGAGACAAATTGGCCGTCGGCCTGGCGGTGGCGCAGCCCACGAATGAACGCCTCGGCGACCTTCTCGTAGACCTCCAGTGCGAAGATCAGCGTGATGTTGATATTGACGCCCTCGTAGACCATCTGCTCGATAGCGGGCAGTCCCTCGGCGGTCGCGGGAATCTTGATCATGACGTTGGGGCGGTCCGCGCGCTGAAAGAGGTGGCGTGCCTCGGCGATAGTGCGCTGTGTATCGTTGGCGGCGGCGGGCGAGACCTCCAGGCTGATGAAGCCGTCACCGCCGTGGGTGCGGTCGTAGATCGGGCGCAGCATATCGGCGGCGGCTTGAATATCCTCGATTGCCAGCGTCTCGAAGACCTGCTGAGCGTCATTCACGCCGCGGCTGACCAGCGCGCGGATCGTCTCATCGTAATCGTCGCTGCCGTCAATCGCCTTCTCGAAGATCGTCGGATTCGAGGTAATGCCGGTAATCGAATCCTCGTCAATGAGGCGTTGCAGCTCGCCCGATTGGATGAGGCCGCGGCGGATGTTGTCGTACCAGATGCTCTGCCCCAGCTCTGAGACCGCCGCTAGCCGATGCGCTGCCATGTGCTCTGCCTCCGCTTATCTATAGAGTATCGTCGGTCGCCAGACCTGTGGCCCGTGCCAGTCCGCGCATGTTCTCCGCATAGCGTAGGCCAGGATTGGTTGCCGGCGCCATGCCGCGGCGCGCTGGCTATCCACCCATACATAGGCCGTCAGGAACCAGCGCGGGCATGAGCAGACCGGCACTCAGTGTACGTAGATCAACCAGGCGGGCACAAGCTCAACAGCGCCGCTTGCGGCGCGTACCCCCCTGATCCCAGTCCGGCTTGGCCGGACTTCGCGGCGCAGCCCCTAGGCGCGGGTGTACCCGCCGGCCCGCCCGCGCCCTTACGCCGGCATCGGCTCCCAGGCCGCTTCATCGCCCGTCACGCCAGAGATGGCGCCCGTACCCAGATAGGCTTCCACCTCGGCGAAGCTGGTGAAGCGGCCCATCAGCCGCGTCGGCCCCATGCCATAGCGGAGGGTAACGCTGTACTCTCCGGTAATGTCCTCATGCGCATCCACCGTCGCCATCCCGGCCCGTAGGCGGGCGAACTGTCCGGCGGCGAGCGCGTCCGCGAGCGTGGGCATCTGTATGCTCCCCCATGGCGGCGTAGCGCCACCGCGCGTGATGCTCCTGAAACTACAGATCGAGCGGCGGATAGTAGTTCTCCGCGCCACTCGCGCGCACATCGCTGAGCCAGTCGCCCTCATAGAGCTCGGTCGGCCCCTGGCGCGGATCGGCGAACGACCACGCCTGGCGCTTGTACGTCCAGTTGTCGGGCTGGAGGCGGTGCGCGCGACGGAACCAGCCGACGGCCCCCGCCTGATCACCCAGGCGATACACATGCTGCCCCAGCTCGAAGCTGGCCGCCGCCTCGGCGACCTCAGGCGGGCGCGGGCGCGAGCGGCGCACGACCTCATCCGGCGCCAGCGCGTAGCGGCTGGCCGCGCCGTTTGCCACCCAATCGCGCAGCGCCGCCACATACGCCTCCGGCTCGATGCGCAGCTTCAGCACCTCGCGCACCACCTCCAGCCCGCGCGGATTGTCGCGGTAGCGTTCGATCAGCGCCGGGTTGTCCGGATCGACGTTCTGAAAGGCGGGCCGCTGCGGAAACGCCGGCTCCGGTGGGCGCACAATCATGCCCCGCTCGTCAATCCACACTCCGCTCGGCACGTTGACGATGCCCAGCAGCGCATCGAGTTGGTGCGCCTGATCGATCAACGCGGGATGCTCAGGGTGAGCGGCGTCAATCCAGCGGCGCGCGGCCTCCGCGCCGCCCGTATCCAGCGCGACGGTGACGACTTCGAGACCATGGGGATGCAGCTCGGCGCGCAAAGTCTGCCACACGGGCAGATCGAAGCGGCAGCCTCACCACGACGCCCACGCCAACAGCAGCACCTTCTGCCCACGCAACACGCGCAGCGCGAAGAGGTTGCCGTCCAGGTCGGGCAGCTCAATGTCGGGGAGCGCGGCGGAAGCGAGCATCCGCCCGCCCGCCTCCGGCCCCAGGCTCCACAACCCGTGCGCCTCGTCATGTAACAGCGGCATCCCCAGCCGTTCGGCGAACACCCGCACATCCACGTGTCCCACTGCCACGTCCGGCATCGCCGGCAGCGGCACGCAGCGGTCGTCCCGGCACGCGCCCTCCGGCTTGATCTCCCAGCCCGTCCGGCGGGCAAACTCCGCGTCGTCGAGGTCGAGTGTGTCGAGGATCATGCTGGGCCGTCTCCTTCAGTCTGGGAGCGGAAGATCGCTAGCGGCCGCGCTGCGCGAATGTGTCGCTCGTCGCCTGCCGCCTGTGGTAGTGTACCGCGTCGCCACGCGATGTCAACGTCGCGACACCACCCGCGACACCACCAAGGATCGGAGACATTCGGAGACATACCGAGGTGTTATGCACTGCGGAGACATCGAGCGGGCGATGGCTGCACTCGGTACGGAGGCGCGGCATGACGGCGCGGGCGGACGTGCTGGTGGCGCAGTTGGGCATGTGGCATACAATGCCGCTGGCCTACGCCGTGGCATTTGGCCTGGAGGGTCCGCTGCTGTTCGTAGTCGCGTACGTGAAGGAGCGTCCGGCGGTCGAGCGACTGATTGCCCTGGCACCCGTGACGGCGTGCTTCTGGACGCTGACGGTCGCGCGGCAGGCGCAAACCGCATACCTCTACTGGCACAGCTACGTCGTGTTCTACACGCGCACGTTCCCCCCGGCGAACGAGACGATTTTCCAGCGGAACGTGCTGCCGCCCGTTCAACAGGCGGCGGATGCGGCGGCGGCGCAGGGATGGGAAACGGTGGCACTGGGAATGGCGATGCTCGCGCTGGGGGTCGGGCTGGTGATGCGGTGGGCCACAGCACGGGCGAAGCCGGCGCGCGCCGCCGAGACGCAACGCCTCCAGGAAGTGGGCGGATGATGCCCGTTTCCTGGAGGCTGAAAGGTGAAGACCGTCAGCGGGGTTACGGCTGGCCGCCCTGGTCGCCTGAATTGCCGCCAAACATGCCGCCGAGCGTCCCGCCGATGCCGCCACCGGCGTTGCCCATGCGGTTCTCAGCCTCCTGCTCTAAGTTGTCAATCCCCTGGTTCGCCGCGTCCTTGGCCTGCTGGGCGTGCGCCGCGCCGCCGGGGATGCGGTTGGCGAACTGGTCAATCGCGTTGTCCACCTGCCCCTGCGCCGCCTGGCGCGCGCCGCCGAATTGATCCTGCCCCGACTGGCCGGACTGCCCCATCTGGCCGGACTGGTCGTATCCCTGGCCGCCCATGCCGCTCTGGTCGGTCGTACCCATGCCGCCCGACTGCCCGTACTGGCCCTGCTGCTGCGTAGCCGGATCGAACGAGCCGCCATAGCCCTGGCCGCTCTGCCCCTGATCCGTCTGCCCGGACGCGGGATCATATTGCTGCTGCTGGCCGAGCTGATCCTGCCCCTGCGCGGTCTGGTCTGGCGACTGATTCTGGTCGTAGTCCTGATTCGACATGCACGGACCCTCCTGTTCGGAACGCAGTTCAGAGCGTGGCGCCAAGGGTGGCCGCACGCCGGAGCACGCGCCCGGCACGCGGCATCTGCCACACCGTCACAAGCCCGCACATTGCATGCCGAATGGAGATGCCCCATTGACAACCGTGTAAAGTCTGACACGAGCGAGCCAGTGGCACATCTCGCGAGGTGACGGACCGACCTAGGCGAGCGAGCAGGGTATACTACGAGCGACCGGCGCCGCTTGTCGAGTCCAGTGAGGGAGCCATCATGCGATCCACTCACCTTCGTGATACACTCGCCCTCCGCCGCTATTACCCGCTTATCAGTTTTTTCCTGGGGATGCTGTCGCTCTACGCGGGCCGTCTCGTGTTCTTCGGCAGCGGCACCTCCCTGGCTCCGCGCGTCCGCTGGATCGACCCGTTCCAGTTCCACGTCGCGCTGGCCGCGCTCATCACGCTGCTCGGCCTCGCCGCGGTCATCCTGGGCATCACCGCTCCGCGTCATGGCGCATGGAGAACCGCGCACGCTCCCGGCGCGCTGCTCGGCATGCTCTGCGGCGCGGCAACTTCATCCTGGGCGCGGCGCACGTCGCGTTCTTGCTCACCGTCGCCGCATGATACCAGTTGGGCCGGATGCTCGGCGGAATCCAGGGACTTCAGTCCCCGTCCCCGTGCGCCGGCACTTGCCGTGCCGCGAGCGCGCAGAGTACAACGCTCCGCGCCAACCCAGTATGATAAGCTGGCGACGTGCAAACCTCATCCAAGGACGGCATTGGCCGCGAGTAGCGCGCCGAAAGCGGCGGCCAACGTCAGCATCGTCACCCACCAGTTCTCACGCAGATAGCGGCCCCACGAGATCGCGATGCCGTGGCGGCGCAGTATGCCCAGCCAGAGCAGCGTCGCCAGCGAGCCGAACGGCGTGAGCTTCGCGCCGATATCCACACCGAGCATGATCGCATAGGTGGCGAGCGACGACGTAACGGGCGCCGTGTGCAGCGCCAGCACGCCGGTGAGCGTGGCGGGCAGGTTGTTGACGGCCGCCGTCAGCAAGGCCAGAATGCCCCCCGCGCGCAACGCCCCTGCCGGCTCCAGCGGCGGGCGCGACACCAGCGCGCAGCGGCGCGGTCAGGAAGCCGAGCAGGTGCGCCTTGTACGCGGCGGTGATCACCACGAACATGCCCAGCGCATAGATCAGGATATTCCACGGCGCCGCCCGCAGTGCCTCACCGGCCGAGCGCAGCCCCCGCACCTGCACGAGCGCGAGCAGCAGGATCGCCGCGCCGCCCGCGACGAGCGAAACCGGCAGCCGCGGCTCGCTGCCGATGATGTAGCCGATGACCATCATGCCGAGAATGACCCAGCCCGCGCGGAAGACGAGCGGATCGCGGATCGCGCCGGCGGGATCAGCCACAGCCGACGGATCGTACAGCTTACGAATATCGCGGCGGAAGCGCCAGCCAAAGGCGCCGGCCCCCACAAGGAAAGCCGCGATGGTCGGTAGCGCCATCCAGACCGCGGCGCGCGCGAAGGAGAGATGCGTGGCGTCAGCGAGGATGATGTTGGTCAGGTTGCTGGGGATGAAGAGACCACTCATGGCATCGGCAAAGAAGCCAGCCGCGAAAATGAAGGGCAGGCGGTGGCGCCGGTCCGGGTAGATACGTAGCAGCAGCGTGGCGAAGATCGGCGTCAGCATCAGCACCGCGCCGTCGTTGGCGAGCAGCGCGGGCCGGAGCCGCCGGCCGCGCGGGCAAGGCGGAGCGCCGCCCATGTGAAGAAGCCGTTGGCGTCGAGCGCTTCCGACAGGATAACCAGCGCGATCAGCCTCAGCGCGGCTCAATGCCCAGGCGCTCCAACAATGCGCGGCATGTTAGGCTCCTGGGACTCCTCGGCATGCTGGAACGGCGGCGACATGGGCCCGATAGTTCCCAATCTCTAGCGAACTATTGATCGGTTTATGCGGCGAGCCGCACCGGGGGAACTACGCACCCTCTACTCCCTTGCGCGAACGCCTCAGGAGCTACTTTGCGGATGATGTTGTAGGCGCCGTTGACATCGGCATTGATGGGCCGCCTATCCGCCGCCCGGTACAGCCCACGCTTCACTCGCCGCCCGCTAAAACGTGGTTGATCGGAACGGGCGGCGTTGTAGACGGGGAGCGGGTCCGCATCGAGGAAGCTGGCCTTGCTGGTGTAGCTCTCCTCGGTCACGATCACCTGAATGCCCACCAATTCGGCTTTGTAGGTCAGCATCTCGATGAAGCGGGCGTGGGGCACGCTCACGAAGTTGTGGTTGCCCCGTCGGCCCAGCCGCGCGTGCTGCTTCCAGAGCGGGTTCTTGCCAATGACCAGCGTGCCGATGCCCTCGGCTACCAACAGATCAATCAGGCGCCGGCTGGCAGTGTGCAGATACCAGTCGATCCGCCGGGTGCGCCGGGTGGTGAGGCGCTCCAAGCGCCGGCTCGTATGCGTCTCTCCCAGTTGGCTTTGCACCTCCGCCTGCCGCTTGTTGTAGAACTGGTTGATGGACTTCACTGGCCGCCCGTTGACGATGCGAGGCACGAAGCCCGGCTTGTCTGAAGTTAGCGTCGCCAGATTGTTCAAGCCAATATCTACGCCCGCATGCAGGGCGGGGTCCACGGCTAGCGGGACCGGCTCACGCGCATAGACCACCTCCACCACATAGAAGCCGATGCGGGGAATGATGCGCACCTGCTGGACGTTGTGCTGCTTGGTCCGCACGGTGATGCCCAGCATGGAGGGGACAATCAGGCCAGCGCGCAACGCCGGCAGGCTGAGCGCCTGCATGGTGTAGACGAAGAGGTTTCGCCCCTGCTGTTTGTCCTTGTAGCCGGGCAACCTGGGGTGTCCCAGAAACTGGGATGGGTCCGTTTTCCAGGCCGCGCAGGCGGCGAAGTAGCTGTGCCAGTTCTTGTCGAGCAGGCGCAGCACCCACTGCGCGACTTTGGCCGGCAAGGCTTTGTAGGCGTCGTGGTCCTGCATGCGGCGGTGCATCTCGTGGTAGTTCAGGTAGGCACCCTCGTGGATGTAGGACTGCCGGACCACATAGTTGGCGGCGTTGTAGAGGTTCTTGGAGGCGAAGGCGGCGGAGTCAATGGGGCGGCAAAGCGGGGATCAGCCGGCTTGATGACGTGGCGCTCAACCAGTTGCATCGCCGTCTCCCTTCGCCTCTTTTGCCTCCAACTCGCGCACGATCACCTCCGTCTTGCGCTTGGCCCGGCGCTGCCCATAGAGCCGGGCACAGAACGAGTAGACGATGGCCGTCAGGTCCGCCAGCAGGTCTTCCGTCCCATTCTCAGCCTGGTTTACCACTTCGATGGCACGGCCCTGCGTTTTGAGCAGCGTATCCAGGTAGCGGAAGCCGAAGCGGGTCAAGCGGTCCTGGTGCTCCACCACGATCAGGCCGATACTTTGCTCTTCAAGCAGCGCCAGGAGCTTCGGGCGGCCGTCGTTCACACCAGACCCGACTTCTTTGACCACCTTCGCCACCTGATAGCCCCGTGCCATACAGTACGCGGCAAGCCGCTCCGCCTGGCTGTCCAGATTGCTCCTGTTCTCGGCCGAGGACACGCGCGCATAGATCGCCACCTGCTGAGGCGCGGGAGCGGCTGGCGCCTCTTGCCCCTCGGTAATAATGATGGTGCGTGGCCCAACGCGACGGCCCTGGATTTTGCCGTCCCGATACCAGCGCCAGGCGGTCTCATAGCGCACGCCCATCTGCTTGGCGTAGTCAGAGAGCTTCATGCTCCCATTCTAGCAGGTTGTCACGAGAGTTGTCAAGAAAAGGAGCCAATACGCTACCACGCCTGCGAACGTTTAGTATACCTTCCGTGTGTAGCCGTCGCCCGCGGAATGATATCATGGCGAAACAACACGGAATCACCGGGGATCACCATGAAAATTACCGCGATTGAGCCACAGCAGCGCCATCCCGACCGCTACAACATCGCGCTGGATGGCCGCTTCGCGCTGGGGATGGATGGCGCGCTGGTCGTAGCGGAGGGGCTGTGCGTCGGCCAGGAGCTGAACGCGGCCGACGTCGAGCGGCTAACCGGGCGCGAGGAGGAGCGCTGGCTGTTCGACGCCGCGCTGCGCTTCCTGGCGCCGCGGCCGCGCAGCCGCGCCGAGGTGCGCCGCCGCCTGCTCGCGCCCCGCCCCAATCATCCGATCCCCTCGCGTGAGGGCATCGAACGCATCCTGGATCGACTGGAGAACATGGAGCTCCTGAACGACCGCGATTTCGCCGACTTCTGGGTAGAGAACCGCGAGCGCTTCAGCCCGCGCTCAGCCCGCGCGCTGGGGCAGGAACTGCGGCAGAAGGGCGTCGCGCGCGAGACGGCGGAGCAGGTCAGCGATCCGGAGCGCGACGAAGATCGCGCCCTGACCGCCGCCCGCCAACGCCTGCATGCTCTGCGTGGTCTGGAGTACGAGGCGTTCCGTACGCGACTCGGACAGTTCCTGCTGCGGCGCGGCTTCAGCTATGGAGTCGCGCGGACGACGGTACAGCAGGTATGGGAAGAACTGCGCGGCGAAGCGGCGGCCGAGGACGACGAGGATGGGGATGATGGGCCGGACGAGATGGGCAGGGATGCGGAGATCGACACGGATGAGTAGGGCGCCTGACGCCAGCTCATCCCATGGTGGCGCCATCGCCGGCTCCCCCTCTCCCCGCGGGGAGAGGGGGTTGGGCGGTGAGGAACTCCCCTAACTGCCGGCCATGACCAGCTCCGCCGCGTGCGTCTCGCGGGCGGACCCGACGGTCTCCTGCGCCGCCGCCAGGATACGCACGACCTCCAGGCCCACACCGCCGTGCGCCCGCGGCTGCGCGCCCGTCCGGATCGCGTTGGCGAAGTCCGCGCACTCCAGACGCAACGGCTCGACCCACTCGATATGCGGGATCGTGATAGCGCCGTAGCGGTACGAGACGACCGGGTCGGCATGCACATCCGCGCCCTTGTTGAAGATTTTGAGCATCTCCGCCGGATTGGTGTCATCGTAGACGGCCATGCGCTGGTCGCCGATTACCGTGACGCGGCGAATCTTGCACGGGTGCAGCCAGCTCACGTGGACGTGCGCCGTCATGTGGCCGCCGAAGCCCAGATCCAGATGCGCGATGTCGAAGATGCGCGGCGTCAGGTGCGCATGCGCCTGCGCGCGCACGGAGGTTGGCGTCTCGCCCAGGATGTAGAGCAGGATGGAGACGTCGTGCGGGGCCAGGTCCCAGATGACATTGATGTCGCTGCGATACAGCCCCAGATTCACGCGCTCGGTCTCGACACAGAGGATGTTGCCCAGGTCGCCGGCGCGCACGATCTTGCGCAGCTCGTTGACGGCCGGGCTGTACTCGAAGGTATGCCCGACCATCAGCGTCAGGCCGCGCTCGCGCGCCAGCTCGACCAGCTCCTCAGCGTCCGCGACATTATCTGTCAGCGGCTTCTCCACCAGCACATGCTTGCCGTGCAGCAGCGCCTCGCGCGCGAGTCGGTAGTGCGTGCGCACCGGCGTCGCGATCACCACGCCGTCCACATCCGCACGAAAGATGTCTTCCGCGCTCGTCGTCGTCTTGACCCACGGCTGCTGCGCCGCTACCTGGGCCAGCCGCCCGGCGTCCATGTCAGCCACCATCGCCAGCGCGCTCTGCGGCAGCGTATCCAGATTGCGTGCCAGCTTCGGTCCCCAATACCCCCATCCGATCAGGCCGAACGTCAGGTCTTTCATACGCGCACCATCTCCCATTCCAGCACCCATGTCACGTTTGCTTGTTCCGGCGTCACAATTGTTCCGGCGCGTCGCGCCACTCGGCGTTCGGCGCCTCGATGCCCGGTGAAGACAGCGTACCGGACCCTCCCTGCGTAGCGGATTGGCGCGCGGTTGTGATGCGGTTGCGCCACGGAACGCGCGTGACGAACGCGCGACGGGTCGTCCTTTGGGAAGCATGCCATCCCCGCGCCTGGTGGCAGGATGCTCACGCGCGCGGGGCCGTTTTCCCCCATTTCTCCATCGCCCCACGCACCCCGCGCACACCAGCGGGCGGGATACTACGAAGGTAGCTCCGCATGGAGCAATGCTTTCTTTGGGGGTGGGCTGGAAAGGGGAACACCGGATGGCGGTTCAACTGGCGCAGGCGCAGGTGGCGGTCGCGTTCGATTCGGGCTACCTGCGCGTGAAGCGGCTGCTGGATGTCGCCTTCACGCTCGTGCTGCTCGTGCCCTTCGGCCTCGTCATGGCGCTGGTCGCGCTCAGCGTCATGTTGACATCGGAGGGGCCGATCCTGTACCGGCAGCGGCGCGTGGGCGAGAACGGCGCCGAGTTCGAGATGCTCAAGTTCCGCTCGATGTGCGTCAACAACGACGACGAGACGCACCGCAAGGCCATCGAGCGCTACATGCAAGGGCAGGCGCTCAACGGCGACGGCAGCGGACCGAACGCCTTCAAGCTCGGCCACGACCCGCGCATCACGCCAGTCGGGCGCTTCATCCGCAAGACCAGTCTGGACGAGCTGCCGCAGCTCTTCAACGTGCTGCGCGGCGAGATGACGCTGGTTGGCCCGCGCCCGCCGCTGCCCTACGAGATCCGCATGTATAGCCCGCGCGACTGGCTGCGCCTGGCCTCCAAGCCGGGGCTGACCGGGCCATGGCAGGTCTACGGGCGCAGCCGCGTGCCCTTCCGCGAGATGGTCGAGATGGACATCGCCTACCTGGAGCGGCAATCGCTGCTGGAAGACATCAAGCTCATGGCGCTGACCGTCCCGGTGATGGTAGCGGCGCGCGGCGGCGCGTAACAGCGGGCAGACGGAAGGTGGCGCACGAGTCGCGGCACTGACGATCATCTCTGATCCCAGTCCGCGTAGGCGGACGTCGCGGCGGCATGCCCCCAGGCGCGAATTCATTCGCCGGCCTGCCCGCGCGGACTGTGACCTCAACGAGACACCATCCGACCTCCATCAGAGAGGAAAGGGTACGGGCGAGGATGAGCCAGAAGATACGCCAGACGCGCACGCGATCGCTAGGGTACTGGCTGGTGCGCGTGATCGGTGCGGCCGGGCTGCTCACGGTCGGCGTGCTCTCGTTCCGCCCGCTCTACAGTCAGCCTCCCGCGCCCGCGACGCCGCTCATCGCTCCCGCGCTGCCAGGCCAGCAGACCTGGCGCGACGGCGTGTCGTCCTTTCTGTTCGGCACCAACGACACCTATGAATGGTCCGCGCGCAACCTCCAGACCGACCCCACGCTGCAATCCGCGCTGCGCAGCGCCGGCTTCACATTGATCCGCACCTTCATCCCCGACGGCGCGTCCGACGACACCCTCGACCAGCGCATGCGCACGGTGACGCAGAGCGGCGCGCGCTGCCTCGCCGTGCTGACGGACATCCGCGATACCGCCTACCTGCGCCATGTCGTGACCTATCTGAGCGACCGCTGCCTGCTCTACGAGTTCGGCAACGAGCCAGACCTGACGAACATGTCGAGCGCGGACTACGTGCGCCTCTGGAACGCCACCATCCCGGCGCTGCGCCAGCTCAACCCGCACGCGAAGTTCATCGGCCCAGCCACCTCGACCCCGGCGGGCCAGCATGACTACATGCAAGCGTTCCTGCAAGGCGTGCGCGACTCCGGCGTGCTGCCAGACGCCGTCAGCTTCCACTGGTATCCCTGTTGGAACGACACGAAAGACGCCTGCCTGGCGAAGGCCGGCACCTACGCCGAAATAGCCCAAGGGGTGGAGCGGCTCACGCGACAAACCCTCGGCCACGCGCTGCCGGTGGGCGTCTCGGAGTGGAACTACGATCCCAACAACCCACCGCCGGTCTACGGCGAAGACGCCGCGTTCATCACCGCGTTCACCACCACAGCCATGCGCGCGATGATGCAAGCCGGCGTGGCCTTCGCCTGCCAGTTCGACGCCGCCAGCTACTCCGGCTACGGCCGGCTGGACATGCTGGATGTCACCAACGGGCAGCCGAAGCCGCAGTACACCGCCCTGCGTGACCTGATCCGCCAGTACCGGCCGGCGGCCGTGGCCAGCGCGAACGGCGCGCTGCTCTCGCGCGGCAAGCCGGTGGTCTGCTCGGATAACAACACCGGCGCGGGCGGCGCCGAGGCCATCGTCAGCGGGCGCTACGGCGGCTGGTCGTTCTGGCAGGCCGGCATGGGTGGGCTGCCGGCGTGGTGCGCCATCCGCGTGGGCGTCGGACCGTCGAGCGTGCTGCTGACCTGGGTGAGCGATTACGTCTTCGACTACCTCAGCGACACCGGCCTGGAGCCGCGTGACTACACCCTTTCCGTCTCATCGAACAGCACCAATGGCGCCGACGGCACCTGGCGCACCGTGGCGGCGGTCACGGAGAACACGGCGCGCGGGCGCGAGCACCTGCTGCCGTTCACCGGCCAGGCGTGGGTGAAGATGACAGTCACCCAGGGACAGCCGCACGCCAGCCAGCCCGCGATCCAGATCGACCAGATTGACGTGTACGACGCCTCGCGTGGCACGCCGGACACCTTCGTCTTCATGGGCGATTCGATCACCGTCATGGCCTACAACCGCTTCGCCGAGAATCAACCGGACCTCGCGGCGCTCGCCCACGCGGCGGACGCGAACCGTTTCCCCGCCATGCTGGACGAGGGCTTCGGCGGCTGGGACTCCGCGGGCGGCGCGCGGGTGATCGGGCAACTGCTGGAGCTGACGCCAGACTTCAACTACTGGCTGCTCGGCTGGGGCACGAACGACGCCTTCGAGATGGTCGCGCCCACGGCCTTCCGCGCCAATCTAGAGGCGATAGTGACGGCGATCCGCCACGCGGGGCATGTGCCGGTGCTGGCGCGCATCCCCTACATCCACCGCGACGGGCCGGACGGCCAGCGGCTGGACGCCGAAGTGCGCGCGCTGAACACCGTGATCGATCAGGTGACGGCGGCGGATGGGCTGACCGCTGGGCCGGACTTCTACGCCCTCTTCTCGGCCCACCCGAACTACCTGCTGCCCGACGGCATCCATCCCACCCCGGCCGGCGCCATCGCCATGAACCGCGCCTGGTTCGCGGCGCTGCGTGAGGCGCGGAATTGAACCGCGGAGGACGCCGGGACGTAGTGGGGACGTGATCACGTCTCCGTCCACAGAGCTTGTAAATGGTTCCCATCCGCGCGTCGCGTCTCCCAGTCCGCGACGCGCGGCCCTCGCGGCCCTCCAGGCGCGATTGCAATCGCCGGCCGCCCCGCGCGGGCGCGTGTCCGTCCCCATGTGGAAAACCCCATCACGCGCCAGCCTGCCTCTGCCTCTCGTGCTTGCTCTCCCCGGCGCGACCTGCTATGCTGCCGCGGGTGGTCGGGCAGGCGACCCGCATCACCCATCCGCACGCGCGCGAAAGGGGGCATCTATGGGGATTGCGCTATCGCGGCCGACCCTGGCGGACTTCGCACTGCCGCTGCTCGTTGGCTTGATCATAGTGGGTGTGCTCGCGCTGCTGCTCATCGCCACACTGCTGCTGGTGGCGATGCGGCAATCGAGCGCGAGGAAGGCGGCGCCACCTCCCTCGACTGGGAAACCGGCGGCGAAAGAAGCCAGAGGCGGTGAATGGGGCGCACCGATGACTGGATGGGGCGCACCACCGGCCCCACCCAGAACGTTCGACGCCGAGGCCCAGGCGCACGATGCCGCCGTCCGCACCGCCGCGCCGCCGCTCCCTCCGGCTACGTCGCCCGCCTGGGCCGAGCCTGGAGCGCCACCACCGCCTCCACCGACATCACCATGGGGCGAATATCCAGCGGCCTCCACACCGCCAGGAGGGGGCAGCTATCCAGCATTCGACCAACCGCCAGGTGAGAGCCGGGATCAACCCTATCCACAGGCGCAACCCGCTCCACAGCCCGCATCTGGGGAGTGGGCCAGCCGCGGGGCGCCACCGCCCGCACCGCCCGCCCCGCGGCCCGCCCGCGAGGAGGAACGCGCTCCTGATGAGGTGGCGGTATATGGCACGCCGGACTTCCCGCCGCTGGGAGGCGCCGCTTCGATGGCCCCACCAGAGCCGGCCCCCGCGGTTGAGGCCGAGGCCGACGAGCGCGTGCGCGGGATCGTGATCCCCCGCCGCACGCCAGGCTCACCTCCACCCGCTCCCGTCACTCAGGAGCGAGAACATCTCTCCTTCACCGCCTACTATCCGCGTGAAGTCCCCGCCGAAACCTGGCAGACACTCCTGGTCTACGCCCACCTCGACACCGTCCTGGCCGCCGTCCGTGCCGATGCCGCGCGCTTCGCCCCCGAGCTGGGCGAGCGGCCGCGCACCGCCAGCGCCCCCGCCCAGGTGCGCGTAGAGCGCGGCACGGCGCTCACCATCGTGCCACGCTGCGCCGCCGTGCGCTTCAACCCGGAGCGCGTCTCGCTCTCCTGGGATGAAGACCTGCACCGCGCCGACTTCCGCTTCCGGCCACAGGCGGAGCTGGCCGGCGCGGCGGCCACCGGCGAGATCACCATCTACGCCGGCCCGCTGATCGTCGCCATCCTCAAGTTCGCCCTGCTGGTAGACGAGCGCGCCGTGGACGAGCAGTCGCCTGCCGCGCACCGCCCGGCCACCGAGCGCGAGACGGCGCTGCCGCGCGCGGTCTTCGCCTCCTACAGCCACGACGACACGCGCGTGGTGACGGCCTGCCGCAACGCCTACCGCGCGCTGGGCCTGACGGTCAACCTGGACATTGACTCGCTGCGCTCCGGCGACTACTGGGGGCCGCGGCTGATGGAGCTGATTGACGCCTCAGACATCTTCCAGCTCTTCTGGTCGTCACACGCGGCGCGCTCTCCGGCGGTGCGCAAAGAGTGGCTCTACGCGCTGTCGCCCATGCGCCAGCGTCACGGTTCCGGCTTCATCCGGCCGGTCTATTGGGAGCAGCCGTTGATCCGCCCGCCGCTGGAGCTGGCCGATCTGCACTTCGCCTACATCGAGCTGCCCGCGCTCGACACGCCCGCGCCCTAGCCCGAATGCGTCATGCAAACGCTGCCCATCCGGTGTGTCATGCAAACGCTGCCCATCCGGTGTGTCATGGCTCCCCCTCTGGCTCCCCCTCTCCCCGCGGGGAGAGGGGGCTAGGGGTGAGGAACCTTGCCGCCTGCCGTCGGCTTGACACGTGCTGTACGCTAGGTATCGCTTCCCTATCCGGTCGCCGACCACACCTGGCGACCGGCAAAAGGGAGCGATACCTGTTGCCTATAGCCTGGCGCAACATGGACGACATATCAGTAGGAGCGTAACGAGGAACGACGGGGAGGAATCCAAACCGCGACTCAGGCCGCGAGCCTGGGATCACCAGCTTGGGATCATGAGCAACGAACACTAAGGGGGGTGGATCGGCTCGGCCGGCCAGGGCGCAGGATCGTGCCCCGGCCGGCCCCATATCTCGCGCGTGCGCGGACACGCCCGTGGCTGGCCGGCCGATCGCTCGACGAAGGATTTGCCCTGGCCTCGCGGCGTGCCAGATGGCCGCGCGTCCGAGACGCGCGCCGCGCTGGTGCGCGATGGATCTGGGGCGAAGCGCAACGTGGGCATGGGACTGATGCCGTATCAAGCCCTGCTGGGCAATCCACAGAACGTCGCCCGCGTGCGGGCGGCGCGGCCAGTCGTCGAAAGCGTCGGCGGACGGCTGACGCTCGCCTCGCCGACGAAGACGGGTATGGTCGCGGTGCTGATCGAGCTGCCGCCGGGCTACCATCCCGACCAGTTCTGTCCTGGCATCCCCTTCTACCCGATCTAAGCCCGGATTCTTCACGGAACCACTGCCCACCCGGTCGGTGCGGCGTGGCTCTGGCTCCCCTCTCCCCACAGGGAGAGGGGGATCGGGGAGTGAGGACTTCCCGCGGCGTATGTGAGCAACAGACGTGACAGCAATGAACCGGAGGGTGAGCGTATGCGATGGTTTGGATGGGTGCGCCGGCGCTCGGCGGCGGAGTCGGCGGCGGAGGGAGCATCCGTCGCCGTGATCGGCGGGCGGCTGCGCAAGATTGGCATCCCCTACGTGCTGCCGGCCGACCTGGAGGAGATGAACCGGCTGGATTTCCAGCATTACCTGCTGCGCCAGGTGTTCCATGGCAACTATGCCGCCCCCATCCAACAGCCGCGTGACATCCTAGACGTGGGCGCCGGCACCGGGCAGTGGGCCCGCGAGATGGCAACCCTCTTCCCCACCGCGCGTGTCGTAGGCCTGGATGTCACCGTGCCTCCGGCCGACGAGCGCGCCGAGGCGGGCGGCCGCGAAGTCCGCCCACCGAACTACACCTTCGTGGCCGGCAACGTCCTGGAGGGCCTGCCCTTCCCCGATGCCAGCTTCGACTTCGTCCATATGCGCCTGCTCGTGCTGGCGATCCCGCACGACCGCTGGCCGTTCGTCGTCGGCGAGCTGGCGCGCGTGACACGGCCCGGCGGCTGGGTCGAATCCGTTGAGGCCACGACATTGGAGAACGGCGGCCCGGAGATGGACCTCTTCATGCGCTGGATCGTGACGCTGCTGGCGCGGCGCGGCATCAACTTCCCCGATGGCGGGCGCGTCGGCGAGCTGCTGCGGGCGGCGCGGCTGTCCGACATCGTCAGCCAGCGTGTCACCTTGCCCTTCGGCGACTACGGCGGCCGCACCGGCAAGCTGCTGATGGCCGATTTCTTCAACGGCGTGCAGGCGTACGGCGGCCTGATGGAGGCACAGGGCATCGCTACGGCCGCCGAGTTCGAGCGCGTCGTGGCTGAGGCGCGCGCGGCGGTGGCCGCTCCCAACGCACCGTGCGTCTCGCCGTTCCACATCGCCTATGGGCGCCGCTTATCCTAGCGGTCGCGCACTGGCCCCCCTCTCCTCGCGGGGAGAGGGGGCCGGGGGGTGAGGACTCCGCGCCGTCCACCCAAACAAGAAACAGCCTCAGCCCTCACCGACCATGCGCCGGCACTTCACTGCCGCGAGCGCGGAACGATGCCGTGTCGAGGTACTGGCACCTGTCTGCCCCATCACATCATCACTCGGCCGCCGCCGCGCGCGGCTTGCCCAACTGATGCAGCTCGTGGGCGCGGCGGTACAACGCCACGTACTGCTCGGCGGATGCGTCCCACGAGTAATCCGCAAGCATCGCGCGCTGCATCAGATCGCGCCAGGGATCGGGAAAGCGATAGGCCTCGAGGGCGCGCACCACGGCGGCGAAGAGATGGAACGGAAGCTGGAAGGCGTCGGGGCTGGCGAAGCGGAAGCCGTTGCCGCTGTTGGCGGCCGGGTCGAATTCCTGCACGGTATCGGCCAGCCCGCCCACCGCATGCACGATGGGGATGCTGCCGTAGCGCATCGCCAGCATCTGCGTCAGGCCGCACGGCTCGAAGCGCGAGGGCATCAGGATCATATCGGAGCCGGCGTAGATGCGCTGGCTGATCTCCTGCCCGAACGTCAGATTGATCGAAACCTGCGTCGGATAGCGCGCGGCGAGGCGCTGGAACATCGTATGGTAGTGCTGATCGCCGGTGCCCGCGACCACGAGTTGGATGCCCTGCTCGATCAGCGGGATGGCGACCTGATCCAGCAAGTCAAAGCCCTTCTGGTCGGTCAGGCGCGAGATGATACCGATCAGCGGGATGCTCTCATCCACCGGCAGGCGCATCTGCTGTTGCAGCGCGCGCTTGTTGGCCGGACGGTCGTCCAGCGAGAAGGCGTCGTAGTTGCGCGCGATGTGCGGATCAGTGGCGGGATCGAATTCCTCAGTATCCACACCATTGAGAATGCCATAGAGGTGGTCGCGGCGCTCGCGCAGGATAGGATCGAGGCGCTCGCCGAAATCGCTGGTGAGAATCTCGCGAGCGTAACGCGGGCTGACCGTGCTGACCACATCGGAGAAGAGAATGCCCCGACCCATCAGGTCCACCACGTTGGCAAACTCCGGCACTTCAGGAAAAAGAAAGCCTTCCTGCGCGACCCCCGCCACTTCGAGGATGCGGTAGCCGAAGATACCCTGGTAAGCAAGGTTGTGAATGGTGAAAACGGTGGCGCTGTCTTTGAAACAGGGATCGTCGCGGTAGATGGTGCGCGTCCAGTTGGGAATGATCGCCGTATGCCAGTCGTGGCAATGGATGATGTCCGGCGCCCAGCCAACCGAACGCGCGTATTCGAGCGCACCGCGGCAGAAGAGGATGAAGCGCTCACCGTCGTCGGGGTAGCCGTAGGGCTTTTCGCGCTGGAGATAGTGGGCCGAATCGATGAAGTAGAAGGGAACGTCGCGGCCGGGACCGTCGGAGCCGGAGGCCGTGGCGGGCGCGGCGGGCGCGCGCAGCACGTCCACCGGCTCAGTGGATTGATCCATCGGAACGCAGAGACCAGTAGCGACGGTTTCGAGCTGCCAGCGCACGGGATCAATGCTGCTATAGCGCGGCAAAAAGACGCGCACATCGTGGCCGAGACGGCGCAGTGCGCGCGGCAGCGCGCCGATCACGTCGGCCAGCCCACCCGTCTTGACGAACGGCACGCCTTCCGACGCGACGACCATGATCCGCAGCGGCTCGCCGTGCAAGGCGGCTTCGACATCGAGCGGGACGGCGGCCGGGGTCAGCTCGTCGGCGTCTTTCGGCGGACCGGCGAGCGCGGGAACGAGCGGCAGGCGCGAGGCAGTGGGGTAAGCGGGAAAACCACTGGCCGCGAGCGTGAAGGGCGCGACAGCGCCACGTGATAGGCTGGAGCGGGATAGGGCAGGGCTGGATGAGCCAGGAGTCAGGGCAGATAGAGCGAGCGGCAGCGTATGCGACATGAGCGAATCCTCCCGTCGAGATCGGGATGCCGCGGGACGTAGCGAGTCTGCCGCCGTGCCGTGAGGCCTCGGGCAGCGTGAGGCGGGCGACGCGCCGAGCGGGCAGAGAAAGATCAGGCCATGCCAGCGGCGCCGCCGGCGCTTGAGCATCCTTGGGGAATCGCCCCTTGGGGGCCGCATCATCGCGGCGAGGCGCGAAACATCCGCGCGGAGGGGGCGATGCGCAGTATACCAAGTTTGTGTACGCGCCGCCAGCCCTGGCGAACCGGTAAATCTACCGATGGCGCCCATCTCACCGCCTTGACATCCCTCATCTTCTGTAGTAAATTAGTTCTATTGACCTGGCGCCACTCCACACCGCCAGCACCCTGAACAACCGCATACAGACGCGAATACGCTCCTCGCCCCCAACGGCAGCCGCCGGCATGACGACCAGGATGCACCCACACCCCTGCGCAAACCTTGCCGTTTTGCCACCGACCGTGCCATCCGTTGCCACTTCATTGCCGTTTCTTGCCACTTTTGCCGCCCATAACGCCACATGTCAAGTTCCCGATCCACGCCATGCGGCTTGAATTCGGCGTTCGAGAGGAGGACACGACCGATACAAAACCGAAAAGCGGCAAAAACGGCAATGTTGACTGCGCTGGTGAACATTGCAGCCCCGGCTGATCGCCGGCTACGACGCCGCGACGCCCCTCTTCCCACAAGGAGAGGGGGCCGGGGGTGAGGAACCCCGCGCCGGAGTGGTATACTGGAGCGCCAGCGCCCGCCCACGCACCCGCCACGATGACAGAATCACCCCCGGCATGCATCCCGGGAAGCGTCCGTAGGAGAGTCCTCCCGGCATGCATGCCAGGGAGCGTGCCGGGAAGTGTCCGTTCCGCTTTCACCATGCCCATAAAGAATGCGAAAGAACGTGGGGCGTCTGCCCTGCGGCTCGCCCGCCATCATCCATCACCAACCATCCCCCGTCGTAGTGCTCTCGTCCCGTTCCCCCCGCGAGTGAGGCGCGCATGCCGGACTTCCAGGTCGTTGCCCCCTTCACGCCCACCGGCGACCAGCCTGAGGCGATCAATCAATTGACCGCCAGCCTGGGCGCCGGCAACAAGTATCAGACGTTGCTCGGCGTCACCGGCAGCGGCAAAACCTTCACCGTCGCCCAGGTCATCGAGCGCGTGCAGCGGCCGACGCTCGTGCTGGCTCCCAACAAGACACTCGCCGCCCAGCTCTACGCCGAGTTCAAAGAGTTCTTCCCCGACAACGCCGTCGAATACTTCGTCAGCTATTACGACTACTACCAGCCCGAAGCCTACATCCCCCGCACCGATACCTACGTCGAGAAAGAAAGCCAGATCAACGAAGAGATCGAAAAGCTGCGCCTCTCCGCCACACGCAGCCTCTTCGAGCGCCGCGACGTGCTGATCGTCGCCTCGGTCTCCTGCATCTACGGCCTCGGCTCGCCCGAAGAGTACGGCGAGGTCGTCCTCACGCTCAAAACCGGCGAGACCCGCCGGCGCGACCGCATCCTGCGCCACCTGGCCGACATCCAGTACGAGCGCAACGACCAGAGCTTCGTGCGCGGCAAGTTCCGCGTGCGCGGCGACGTGCTCGAGATCTTTCCCTCCTACGAAGACCTCGCCGTGCGCGTCGAGTTCTTCGGCGACGAGATCGAGCGCATGGTCGAGATCGATCCGCTCACCGGCGAGATCCTCGGCCAGCGCACCCGGCTGGACATCTACCCCGCCAAACACTGGGTCACCACGCAGGAGCGGCTGAACCACGCCATCACCGGCATCAAAGAGGAGTTGGACGTCCGCCTGCGCGAGCTGGACGCCGACGGCAAGCTGCTGGAAGCCGCGCGGCTGCGCCAGCGCACCAACTTCGACATCGAAATGCTGCAAGAGACCGGCATCTGCTCCGGCATCGAAAACTACTCGCGCCACCTCGCCGGTCGCCAGCCCGGCGACCAGCCCTGGACGCTGCTGGACTACCTGCCCGACGACTTCCTGCTGGTAGTGGACGAGTCGCACATCGCCCTGCCGCAGGTGCGCGGCATGTTCAACGGCGACCGTGCCCGCAAGACGGTGCTGGTGGACTTCGGCTTCCGCCTGCCCTCGGCGCTCGACAACCGCCCGCTCACGTTCGACGAGTTCCAGCGCCACATCGCGCAGGCGATCTTCGTCTCCGCGACGCCGGGGCCGTTCGAGTTCGAGCATAGCGCCGTGGTGGCCGAGCAGCTCATCCGCCCGACCGGCCTGCTCGATCCCGAGATCAGCGTGCGGCGGACCGAAGGGCAGATCGACGATCTGCTGGCCGAGGTGCGCGCGCGTGTCGAGCAGGGGCAGCGCGTTCTGGTGACGACGCTCACCAAGAAGATGGCCGAAGACCTGGCGGACTACATGCAGGAGATGGGTATCAAGGTCCACTACCTGCACTCCGAGATCGACACCATCGAGCGCATCGAGATTCTGCGCGACCTGCGCCTCGGCGTCTACGATGTGGTTGTGGGCATCAACCTCTTGCGCGAAGGGCTGGACCTGCCCGAAGTCTCGCTGGTGGCGATTCTGGACGCCGACAAAGAAGGCTTCCTGCGCTCCGAAGGCTCGCTGATCCAGACCATCGGCCGCGCGGCCCGGCACGTGCAAGGCTCTGTGATCATGTACGCCGACAACGTCACCAACTCAATGGCGCGCGCCATCGGCGAGACCAACCGCCGCCGCCGGGTGCAGGCGCAGTTCAACACCGAGCACAACATCACCCCGGTCGGCATCAAGAAAGAAGTGCGTGCGCTCTCCGATCGCTTCCGTGGCGCCGAGACGGAGCAGGCGAAGGCCGGCGAGGCCGTGCCGCTCTCGGCGATGCCCAAAGACGAAGCGGCGCGGCTCATCAAAGAGCTGGAGGCGCAGATGCGCCGCGCCGCCAAAGAGCTGGAGTTCGAGAAAGCGGCTTCCCTGCGCGATCAGGTCGTCGAGCTGCGGCGCGCGCTGCTCGACTAACCCAGAGACGTTGCCTGCCTGGCATGCTCTGGCTCCCCCTCTCCCCTTCTCCCCGCGGGGAGAGGGGCCGGGGGGTGAGGACTCCCCAAACAGAAGAGCGAGGCGCGGCATGGGCGATGGCGCGGTCTACGACGGCTCTCTAGAGGTGCGGCCGGATGGCTCCTGCCTCGCCCAGATCGCCGATCTACCGGGCTGCTTCGGGCGCGGCATGGGGCAGGAGGCCGCGCTGGCCGCGCTCGTGGCCGCCATCCCCGGCTATTACGCCTGGCTGAGCGCGCACGACGAATACACACCCGTGATGCATGGGCCATACGCCGTGACACCCCGTGAAATCGTCCGCCTGAGCGCCGACCACATCGGCGCCTTCTTCGCCTCAGACGCCGAGCCGACCTCGAACGAAGACCTCGACTGGTATCTCGCCCTGCTCGACTGGTCCTACAGCGATCTCGCCGCCCGGCCGGAAGCCGGCGCGCTGCTGGATGCCGTCGCGCAAGCGCAGCTCTGGCTGACCGCGCGGATGGACGCGCGGCCGCTCGTGCCGCCCATCGCGCAACTACCGGGAACACCGGCGGACCACCTGCGTCAGATATGGCAGGCGAGCCTCGCCCGGCTGCGCGCCGCGACCGACGAAGAGCGTGCGCGCGTCTGGGAGCATGAAGGCGAGCGCTGGTCGCTGCGCAAAGTGCTGCGCCGGAGCGTATTGCTGGCGCGCGAACAAGCGGAGGCGCTGCGCAGAGTATGATGGGAACAGGCTCGCATATGAACGATGATCAGGTGAGCGGACATAGCGAAGACCTGAATGAAGAGACGCGAGACGAGTACGACTTCTCGCGCGGCGTCCGCGGCAAGCACCATCCCACCTATCGGCGCGGACACATCAATCTCGTGCGCAAGCGTGATGGGACGACCGTAGCATACTCGTCAGCCGATCAAACTATCGCACCAGACCGGCCCACTACGATGTAAGCGCAAAGCTCTTGAGCATGCTGGCAAGATCGGCGTCCGCATGCTCGCCGGAGACGGACTCGACGCTGATCTGGTATTCATAGCTGGCGGTGAACAGATAGTAGTCGGTATGTGAGATGGTGAGGTTGGCGCCGCCGGGGAGCGGGCGCTGCGCGGGCGCGTCCTGGTAGGCCGTCTGCCCCGCCAGCGTGACCACCCGCAGCGGCGAGTTGGGAGCCAACGCCTTCTGCTTGAGCTGCGCCGCCGACGTGGCGACGGCGCCCACCCGTAGATCGAAGACCGTGAGCGTGAACGATGAGACAGAACCGGTGGCCGCCGTGTCGCCGGAGCGCGTGATCACCAGCGTCAGCGGCACAGCGGGAGATGATTGGTCCGCCGGCGTCGGGGCGGCCTGCCAGCCAGTGGGATAGGTGACGCTGAAGTGGAACTGGGCGCTCTTATACGCCCCGGCCGGCGGATTGGGTGCGGCCACGCTCGCGCGGCACGCCACCAGGAGCAGCCCGGCGACCATCACCACACCGGCGAGCGCGGGCAAATGGGTGAGCGCGAACGCGGATCGTTCCATCCTCAGCCTGGCGCCCGCCCGCATGCGTTGTTCCTCACTCTCTCCAGCCACAGCATCGCGGGCGCGAGTATAAACCCATGCGGCAAAAGGCGTCAACGCGGCCAACCCAAATGGCGCGGAGCGTGCCCATGCTTCCCATCCATGGAGCGACATGCGGGGCTTGGTTCCCAACCGGCGCGGGCCGGTTTCGTGGCGGCACGCCCTCAGGCGCGGTTTCACCCGCTGGCTCGTTCGCCATCCCGCGGCGGCTGTGGCATCTCTGGATCGGCAAAGAGGCGCGCGAGCACCCGCATCGTGAGGTCGAGCGGCACTTCGTCGTACTCGGCGAGCGAGCGGATGCGCGAAACGAGGTGATGAAACATCTTATCCACCAGCCGTTGGCCGAAGCGTTCGACGACCGCACGGTCGGCCGCGGAAAGCTGGTCGAGCTGGGCGAGCGCGCGGTCCAGCTCGGCGCGCTCCGAGGCATCCACATGGCGGCGCAGCGCGGCGATGCCGGGAACGGCCAGGCGCACCGCGCGGGCACGGCTGTACTCGCGCACCCCATCTTCCGCGATGGCCTCGACACGCGCCAGCTCGACCTCGCGATCCCCGGCCGCGAGCCCATCCGGGCTGTCCGCGACACGCAGGCTGTCCAGCGTGCGCAGCGTGACGCTGGGGATAGTCGCCACGCTCTCGTCCACATCCGGCGGTACGGCGAGGTCAATGACGAGCAGCGGCGCGCTCCGCCCGGCCACCGCGGCCGCCACAATCGAGGCCTTGAGCACGATGTGCGGCGCCGCCGTCGCGCTGATAACCAGATCCACATCCGGCAGCGCCACCGCCATATCCGCCAGCGCAATCGCCTCACCGCCCACCGCCTCCGCCAGCTCGCCCGCCGCCGGCAGAGTGCGGTTGGCGAGGATCAAACGGCCGATGCCGGCCTCACGCAGGAGGCTGGCGCAGAGCTGACTGGTGCGCCCGGCGCCGATCACCAGCGCGCACGCGCCGGCCAGATCGCCGCGCAGGTCCGCCGCGACACGGACCGCCAGCGCGCCGACAGAAACATCGGCGCGGCCGATCTCGGTCTCCGCGCGCGCGCGCTTGCCCGTCTTGATGGCCTGCGTAAAGAGCGCGCGCAGTTCCTCGCCGGCGGTGCCGGCCGACTCCGCGGCGGCCAGCGCCTCTTTCACCTGTCCAAGAATCTGCGCCTCGCCCACCACCATCGAGCGCAGCCCGCAGGCCACACGCAGAATATGCCCCGCGGCGTCCAGGCTCTCGAATTCGTAGAGCGAGCGCGCAAGCTCGTCGGGCAGGGTATGGGCAGAGCCGCGTGGCGCGCGTGCGGCGGCTGTGCGCGTCACACTGGCCCGCTGCGCGTGCGCTCGCCCGTTGGTGGATGCGTCGTGCTGAATCGTGGCGGCCTCCGCGGCCTCGATGGGCTCCACTGGCTCGGCGGCGGCGAGCGTTGCCGCCAAAAACGCGCGGATATCAGCGCGGGCCTCGGCCCAGTCCGACGCGGCGGCGTAGACCTCCGTGCGGTTACAGGTGGAGACGATCACCACCTCGCCGAGCGACGGCCGCGCCGCCAGCTCACGCAGCGCCTCCGGCAGGCGCTCCGCGGAAAACACCAGCCGCCCACGCAGCTCCACACCCGCATTCGTGTGATCGAGGCCGACCAATCCAATCATCCAGCACCGCCGCCTGTTCCGCTCCGCCATCCGCCATCCACCGGCAGACAGCGCCCGCAGGCCCGCTCGCCGGCATCCAAACATCCATCCGCGCGCGGGCGTGGGCATACGCTTACCATCAATAGTACCGCGCCGGTCCAAACCGTGCATCAGGCGCGCACCGGATGTCCCACGCCGAGCGGTGATCACGCCACTGAGGGTAGAGTGTGACATGGCGAACATCCCTCACGGAAGGGAGGGCGAGATGCGAGATGGCGAGCCAGACGAGCGCCGGCCGGACGCCGGACCGCCGGACCGCGTGGTCTATCTTGGCCTGGGCAGCAACCTCGGCAACCGCGACCAGCATCTACGTGCCGGGCTGCGCGCGCTCAGCCCCGCCGTCGCCATCGAGCGCGTCTCGTCCGTCTACGACACAGCGCCGCTGCTCCTGACTGAACAGCCCCGCTTCCACAACATCGTCTGTATGGGGCGAACCGCGCTCGCGCCGGAGGCGCTGCTGCGATTGGTCAAGCGCATCGAGCGCGCGCAAGGGCGCGCGGGCGGCCCGCGCTACGGCCCGCGCCCGCTCGACATAGACATCCTCTTCTACGACGACCTGATCCTGCGAACGCCGGAACTGACGCTGCCGCATCCAGGCATCGCCGAGCGCGCCTTCGTGCTGCTGCCACTAGCCGAGATCGCGCCCGATCTGCGCCATCCACTGCTGGGAGCCGATGTCCGCGCGCTCGCGGGCACGCTGCGCGGCCAGGATGCGCGACGCGCCGGGGCCTTGTTCACACCGGACAGCTAGAGTATAATTGCGCGGGCGGCTGGCGGTCCGCCTGCCCGGTCGAGTAGAGCCGGCGCGGGGCGACCGTGGATGAGGGAAGGCTCGTGTCGAACGCCAGTGTTTTCAGCGGCAGGCTTGAAGAGTTCCGGCTGGTCGAGCTGCTCCAGATGATGGGGCTGGGCGCGAACACCGGCGCGCTGCATCTGCACCAGGACAATGGGCGCACGGGACTGATCTTTTTCGAGGGCGGCGCGCTGGTCAGCGCCAACGAGCTGGATACCGAGGCGCTGACGCTGGGCCACGTACTCCAGCAGCTTGGCCTCGCCACCGGCGAGCAGCTCAACCACGCCTTCCAGCTCCAGACACAGGATCCGCTGGGCAAGCGCATCGGCGAGCGGCTGGTGGATCTCGGCATCCTCTCCGACGACCAGCTCACCCAGGCCCTCAAGACGCAATCGCTCTGGACGGCGCGCGAGCTGGCGCTCTGGCGCGAAGGCACCTACGAGTTCCATGCCGAAGAGCGCCAGCCGACCGACACGAGCGCGCTACGCATTGACTCCACCCGCGTGCTCATGGAGGTGCTGCGCTATGAGCACGAATGGGAGAGCCTCTATCCGGTCCTGCCGCAAGGCATGCGCACGCGCGTGACGATGACGGTCGAGCCGCCAGGCGAGCACCCGCTCCTGTTCCACGCCGCCGCCTGGCGCGTGATCGCGCGCGTGAACGCGCACCAGACGGTGCGGCGTATCGCCACGGCGCTGCGGCTGCCAGAGGTAGACGTCGCCCGCATGATTGGCCCGCTGGTACAAGAAGGGCTGTTGGTGCCAGTCGGCGGCGCGGGCGTGCCGGGGCTGCCGGAGGAAGCGGCACGCCTGAGCATGGGCAATTTCGACCTGTTCACGCTGCTGATCTCGATGGAGCAGGAGTGGCTGAAGAAGAAGACGCCGGCCGATCAGCTTACCGCGCTGGCCGGCTTCATCAACACCACCATGCAGTCCCTCGAACAGGCCTGCCAGCTCAACGGCCTCAGCCTGGCGCCCGACACCCTCAGCGGCATTCTCCAGCGCGAAGGGCTGCTCGGCGTAGATAATTATCGCTTCCGTGTGGGGCAGAACCGCCTGGACGTAGACGACTTTGCCACGCATTGCCGGCGCGCGCTGGACGGCTCGGCGCGCAACAGCATCGGCGCGACCAAGCAATTCTACGAGCGCTACGGCGAGGTACTGGAGCGCGCGCTCGCCGCCGCGTTCCAGGCGATCAACGCGCGCGTGGCCTTACCGATTGAGCGGTCGCAGAATCAAGAGGCGTGGGAGGCCCTGTTCCTGACCTTCCGCGGCGAGCCCTCTGGGACGACCTGATCCCGCCACGTCGCCGCCCGCTTCACTCGCGCACAGGTGGCTTTCCGGCGGCGGCTCGCATGTTACTCGCATGTTACGAGTAGAAAGGATGGCGCCATGTCCTCGCTAATGCCGCCGGGAGATCAACCCGTCGCTCCATCCGCTGCCACTACAGGCCTGCTGAGCATGCCGGGTGTACCACGGGCGAACGGGCTGCACAGCGGCCCACGCTCGATCATGGTGATCGACGATTCGCTGGCCGTGCGCAAGGTAATCGAGGCCAGCTTCGCGCGCATTGGTCTACCGGTCAGTGCGTATCCCGACGGCATCGCCGCCATCCAGGCACTCTCGCGCGGCGAGGTGGAAGTGCCCGATCTCGTGCTGCTGGACATCGAGCTGCCCAAGATGGATGGCTATCAGGTTGCCGGCATCCTGCGCAACAACGACGCCTTCCGCAACACGATCGTGATCATGCTCACCAGCCACGACGGCATGGTCGATCGCGTCCGTAGCCGCATAGTGGGCGCGCGTGACTTCATTTCCAAGCCATTCCGCGTCTCACACGTCGTCTCCATCGTCCGCACGCACCTGCGCCTGCCGTCGCCAGATGGCCCATCGCGCTAGCTAGCCGCTAGCGCGCCATCACAGCGGCACGTTCACAGTCCGCGAGCCACCTGGGCATGTATGCCCCATTCGTACGTTCGCCGGCCATGAATGGCCGCGAGCCATCCAGGCCGAGAGGTGATAGGCATGCGCGATCAGCCGGCGGACGGCGCGACAACTCCCTCGCCGCCGTCCGGGCTTGCGGAGCTGCTTGCCGCGGCGCGGGACGACACGCCCGAGGCGATGGAGCGCCTGCTGCGCACCGCCAGCGCCTCGCCCGCACCCGCCGCCGGTGTCGAACACCTGCTATTTGCCTGCGCGGATGTGCCGTGCGCGCTGCCGCTCACGGCGCTGCGCGAGGTGATGCGCGCGACTCCGGAGACCATTCCCCTGCCACACAGCCCGCCATGGATGCACGGCGTATTCCCCTGGCAATCCGAGATCATGGCGCTGGTGGACCCCGCGCCAATGCTGCTGGGGCGGCAACATCTGGCGGCGGTGGACGTACCAGCCAGACCGGTTGGCGCGCGCGCTGCCACCACGGCGCTGGTCGTGGGCGATGGCGAGCGCTCACTCACCTGGGTGGTGGACACAGTGGGCGACATCGCCGCGGTCGAAGCGAAGGACGTGCGGGACGTGCCCGCGGCGAGCGACGCGAACCTACTGCCACGCGCGCGATACATGACGGGCGTCTACGCGCACGCCCACACCGGCACGCGCTATGCGCTGTTGGATGCCGAGCGGCTACTGGATGATCTGCTCGACGCGATTGCGGAAGGCGGCTCCGACCATGGATGACCGTGATGTGGCCGGGCTGTACATTGCCGAGATGCACGCGCTCCTGCCCGTCGCGCAGCGTCACCTCAACACCCTGGGCGGCCCGCCCGGCGTCGAGCGACGCGCGCTGGCCGCTGGCGAGCTGGCGCGGCTGGCGACGGCAATGGCCGATCTGAGCGCCGGCTTCCGCGCCGCCGATTGCGCCCAGGTCGCGCATGCCCTCTCGCGCGCCTTCGATGATCCGGGCGCCGCCGACCCGCCGCCGGCGCTGCTGGCCGCCGCCACCGATGCGCTGACCTACCTGAATAGGCGCGTGCGCCAGATGGGCCGGCACCAGCAAGTGCTGGCCGCCAGCGAGACCGAGCGCGCGGCGGCGGCACGCCTGCGCGGGCTGCTGCTCACGCCGGATGCGCCGCTGATAGCGTCGTACATCCACCCGACCGCCGCCGCCTTCTCCGCGGACGCCCCACAGCCGGGCCAAGCCGTCTCAGATCAACCCGAACCGGCTGGGTCGCTGGCTCCAGCCAGTGACAGGGAAGTCGCGGACGAGCGCCACACCCAGACGCCTGCCACCGAGAACGTGGCGCCACCCGCCGATACGGAGCCGGGTGAGCCGGTATTGACCGCGGACGAGCGCGCGCTGATCGCTGCCTTCGGGAGCACACACCTGCGACAGCGGGTGGCGGAGACAGAAGCCCCCGCGGCGGAGAGCGACGCAGGCGCGGAGAGCGGCGTCAGCTATCAGCCGCCGGCCAGCGCGGCAGTAGCGGAGAGCGCTCCAGCGCGTGCGCCCACGGCGGCGGAGCTGGACGAGATTCCGCCAGAGATGAAGCGCCTGTTTGTCGTCGAGACGGCCGAGGATATGAAGGAGCTGCGCCGATGGCTTCTCCAGTACGAGGATCATCCCGAGGAGAGCGCGGCGCTGGAGGTGATGGCCCACATCGCCCACAAAATCAAGGGCACTGCCGCGACGCTCGGCTTCGACGTGCTGGCGGCGGTGACGCTGGTATTCGAGGATGTGCTGAAGGCACTGCGATGGCCGCATGTGAGCGCGGGTAGCCTCGCCACCTCGACCTTGCTGCATCTGGAAGAGCTACTGCGCCTCGCGCTCGACGCCGCCGCCGCCGAGCGCCCCGCCGATCCTGCCCTGGTAGAACAGGCCGGCGCGTATCGTGACATCCTGCTGGAAGAAGCGGCCGCGCCCACGCGGCCCGCACCCGCCATCCAGCACACTGCGCCGTCTAGCTCGCCGCCGCTCCCCCAGCCGCTCACGCCGGCCGAGGCGGACACCTCACCGCGCCATCCGCGTGTGGCCGCCGAAGCGGACGCCATTTTGCGTGTGGACGTGCATCGCCTGGACGCCCTCGTGGGCCGTGTCAGCGCGCTCGCGCTCGCGCGGGCGACACTGGCGCGGACACGCGACGAGCTGACGCGGCTGCGCGCTGAATTGGAACAATCCATCACCCGCCTGACGGACCTGAGCCACAGCATCGCGGACCTGCACCCGCTCTCCGGTGGCGGGCATACGGCGACGAACGGCGGCGCCTGGCCGGCAAGTGGCTCCCCATCCGCGCCCTCGCTCGCGGGCCGGCTCTTCGGCCGCGTGCCGGGCCAGGATTCGCTCACGAACGGCACCCCGCGCGACGCGCTGCGCCTGGAGCGCATCAGCGAGCTGGACTCTGCGATCCGCGCGCTGGGCGAGGTGACGGACGACGTCAGCACCACGAGCCGCGCCATGGGCGGCGTGCTGGGCCGGCTGGATCGCGCCAGCGATGATCAAGTGTCTGTCGCGCTGGCGATGCAGCACGACCTGATGCAGCTACGGCTGGTGCCGCTCGACACGCTGGTGCCGCGGCTTCAGCTCGAAGTTCGCCGCCTGGCGCACGACGAAGGCAAGCGGATCACCTTCACGGTGCGTGGCGAGCGCACGGAGATCGACCGCAACATCAGCGAGGCGCTGGCGGAGCCGCTGCTGCAGCTCGTGCGCAACGCCATCCTGCATGGGATCGAGTCCTCCCAAGAGCGCCTAGAGGCCGGCAAGCCGGCCGCGGGCGCGATCTGGATGCATGCCTATTACGCTGGCAATGAAGTGACCATCGAGATCGGTGACGACGGCCGCGGCGTGAATCCGCACGCGCTGGCGGCGGCAGCCGTGAGACAGCGCCTCTATACGGCGGAGGAAGCGCACGCGCTGAGCGTGATGGCCGCCCTCGACCTCATGTTTCTGCCAGGTATCACCACCGTGGACGTGGCCGACGCGCGGCGCGGCCGCGGCATCGGCCTGGATGCCGTGCGCACGGACATCACGCACATGAAAGGCGCCATCCACGTGCGTAGCGAGAGCGGGCGAGGCAGCGTCTTCCGCATCCGCGTGCCGATCTCGCTCAGTGGGGCGCATGCGCTGCACGTGTACGCGGGCGGCCAGGAGTACGCCGTGCCATTCTCGTCCGTGCGCCAGACGCTCTCGCTCGCATCCACCGAACTGCTGGCCTCGGTCGAGCGTGTGGACGGCGCGCGCGGAGTGGGGGAGCGCACGGCGCTGCGCACCCGTGTCGAGGCGCCGGGCGGGCTTGCCCTCAGTGGTGAGCGCGCGGCATACGAGGAGATTCCCGTGCTGCCGCTGGCCGAGCTGCTCGGCTTCGAGCAGGAGTTGCGCGATCCACAGCTCGCGCTGCTGGTGGAGGCCGGGCGCGGGCGCGCGGCTGTGTTGGTGGATGCGGTAGCCGAGGATTCCGAGGTGATCGTGCGCACGCTGCCGCCGCACCTGCGCCGCCACGCCGTCCGCGGCGCGACCGTCACACCCGATGGGCGGCTGTTGCTCCTCTTGGATCTGGTAGAGCTGGTCACCAGCGAACTCGAAGGCCGCCGGCCCACACACGCACCGCGCTTGCGCCCGCTGCCGCGGCTGGCCGCTCCATTGGCCCCGCACGTGCTGGTCGTGGATGATTCCGTCTCGATCCGCCGCTCGCTCGACCTCGCGCTGGGTCGCGCTGGCTTCGACGTCGAGCTGGCGTCCGACGGCATCGAGGCGCTCGGCAAAATGCTGGAGCGGCCGCCGCGCGTGCTGGTGCTGGATATCGAGATGCCCCGGCTGGACGGCTTCGAGCTGTTGTCGGTGCTGCGCGGCTCGCCGCAATTCGCCGGAACCCGTGTGGTGATGCTCACCTCGCGCGCCGGCGAACAGCACCGCGAGCACGCGCGCCAACTGGGCGCCGCGGCGTATCTGATCAAGCCCTGCCCCTCGGAAACACTGATCGAGACGGTGCGCGCGCTCATAGCGGAGCCAGCGAGCGTTCCATGAGCACATCCAGTCGCACATCACCAAACATAGCGGACACGATGAGCGCATCAGACCAGGCAGTTGTGACCGAGCGCGGCGCCCTCAGCCGTGGGCGGGCCGCGCTCGCCGTAATCGGCGGCCGTGGAGCGGGCGCGCTGGCGCGGCGGCTGCGGCTGGGCGCCGGCACGAGCCTGCCGGGGCTGGTCGCCGGCCGCATAGACCCCGCCATCACCGCGCGCCTCGGCGCGCAGCTCCGTCACGGCAGCGTCGTCATCACCGGCACCAACGGTAAGACCACCACCAGCGGGCTGACGGCCTATGCCCTGCGCGCGGGCGGGCTGCGCGTCTGGCGCAACCGCGAGGGCGCGAACCTGCTGCGCGGTGTGACGGCCGCGCTGGTGATCCGCGCGCGCCCGCATGGCAATCTGCGCCGCCGCGGCGACGCGGCGGCCGTCTTCGAGGTGGACGAGGCGGCTTTCCCGCACGTCGTGGCCGCGCTCCAGCCGCGCGTGATCGCCATCACCAACCTCTTCCGCGACCAGCTCGACCGCTACGGCGAAGTGGACACCGTCGCGGAACGCTGGCGCACCGCTCTCGCCACGCTGCGTGGCGCCACCACGCTGGCGCTCAACGCCGACGACCCCTCGGTGGCGGCGCTGGGCGACGGCTTCCGCGCCGGCCCCGTGCGCTATTTCGGCGTACAGGATACAGCGGACGGCGACACCGACAACAGCGAGGACGACCGCGAGCGCGTGGACGTGATGGATGCCCGCTCGTGCCCGCGCTGCCGCGCCCCACTCACCTTCACTCAGCGCTACTACAGCCACATCGGCCACTGGGCCTGCCCCGCCTGCGGCTACGCCCGCCCCGCGCCCCAGGTGACGGCGCGCGCAATCGTGCCGGACGGACTGGACGGCACGCGCTTCCTGCTCGGTCTGCCGGATGGCGAGCGTGAGGCGCGCATCGCCCTGCCCGGCCTCTACAACGTCTACAACGCGCTCGCCGCCAGCACCGCCGCGCTGGCGATGGGCATCGGCGCCGATGCGATCACCTCGGCGCTCGGCGCGTTCGCCCCCGCCTTCGGCCGCGCGGAGCGCATAGACGTGGACGGGCGCACGGTGCGCATCCTGCTCGCCAAGAACCCCACCGGGCTGAACGAGGTATTGCGCACCCTCGGCACGCACACCCGCGCGGCCCACCTGCTGCTGGCGCTCAGCGATCTGCCCGCCGACGGCGAAGATGTCTCGTGGATCTGGGACGCCGACCTGGAGCGGCTCGCCGGCACAGGCGCCCAGATCACCGCCACCGGCACGCGCGCTTTCGATCTGGGCCTGCGCCTCAAATATGCAGGAGCCAGCGCCACCCACATCGAGCCGGAGATCGCCGCCGCGCTCTGGCACGCCGTCCAGGCGACGCCAGCCGGCGAAACTCTCTACATCGTGCCGACCTACACGGCGATGTTGGCCGTGCGCGGCGCGCTGGAGCGGCGCGGCTACGCGCCCCACTACTGGGAGCAGCGCGATGTATGACACCGGATTGGTCTGATTCTGAAATCGTTGCTGAACCTGAGGTATCTCCATGACGCGGAAACGGCGTGTGATCGTTACAATCGTGGGGTTGGTTGCGCTGGCGGCCGTCCTCGTGGGCGCGGGCAAGGCGGGCGCGGCGGTCTTTCGCCGTGCGCCGGATCATGCCCATATCGTGGTGACGCGCATCCAACCACCGGCTGGCAGCCAGACCATCGTCTTCGATCAACATGTTGGGGACGTGGCCGGCCAGATTTATGCGCAACTGGTGTCGGGAACGCACATTCCTGAGGGCGCAATATCATCGTGTCCGTCTATTCCATCGAATGCACCCTACTACCGGTACGAGCTCACCTGCTCCCGTCTGGGAATCCAGACAGCGGTGGCGACCAGCGATGCGATAGGCTGCCAGGCGCTTGAACTTACCTACTCCGATGGCGGGCATGATGGCTTTTCCTGGCAAGCGCCCAATGGAACCTCCTTTTGGGAGACACTCCATCGCCTGGTGAATGCGCCAGTGCCCATCTGACAACGGATTCGTCTGAAGCGTTGCTGAAGCGTTGGCGTCCGGCACGGGCATTCCTGCCCACCCGCCCCGTTCGCCGGCCATTCACGGCCGCGCGGGCGATCAACCCGATTCGGTATAAGGCAAGCAAGATGTGTGAGACGGGCGAGACAAACCATGAACCAAGCACGGCGGGCGAAACCGCCGCGCATCCGGCCGCGACCCTGCGCTTAGGCCACCTCTACCCCGATCAGCTCAACGTCTACGGCGACCGCGGCAACATTCTCACCTTCCAGCGCCGCTGCGCCTGGCGCGGCATCGCCCTGGAGATCGCCCCCATCGGCGCCAGCGACCAGCTCGACCCCGCCGCCTACGACCTGCTCTTCATCGGCGGCGGCCAGGACCGCGAACAGGAAGACATCGCCCGCGACCTGCGCGAGCGCAAAGGCCCGGCACTGCGCGCCGCCGTGGAGGCCGGCGTGCCGCTGCTGGCCGTCTGTGGCGGCTACCAACTGCTCGCTCGCTTCTATCGCCCCGCCGAGGGGCCGGAGCTACAAGGCGCCGCCATCTTCGACGCCTGGACGATCCACCCCGGCAAGCGTGTCGCGCGCTGCGTCGGCAACGTCGCCTTGCGCTGGAACGAAACGACCCTGATCGGCTTCGAGAATCACGGCGGCCGCACCTACCTGGGCGCGAATGCGCGGCCGCTCGGCGCTGTCCTCTCCGGCTTCGGCAACAACGGCGAAGACGCCCGCGAGGGATGCGTCGTCCACAACGCCTACGGCACCTACCTGCACGGCTCGCTGCTGCCCAAGAACCCCCATCTGGCCGATCACCTGCTCGCGCTCGCGCTCGCCCGCCGCTACGGCGCGTCAGAAGCGGCGCGTCTCCTTCCCCCCCTCGACGACACCCTCGAATGGCAGGCGCACGACGCCATGCTGCGCCGCGTCGGCGTCTCCCCCACCACGCCGCGCCGTCTCCTCATCCCATAGGTTAGAGCGCCTCTCTTCCCGGTCCGGCTTGGCCGGACTTCGTGGCGGCACGTCCTCAGGTGCGGGTTCACCCGCCAGCCCGCACCACCATCCTCTCCGGGCTATGCCTGACAACCTTCACGCCGCGTGCTCGTCATAGCTTGTAGCGGTCTCGCAAACGCTGCGAGCGGCCTTGGCACGTCACCTGCTATGTGTCAATGACGTATATGTGTACAGATGGACATGTTCTGGTCGGGACGAAAGTACACGAGATGCCACTTCCAGGCGCCCAGCGGCAGCGGGCGGCCAGTCGAGCGAGCGATCCGCCGGCGGCGATCCATCGGTCCCTGATCTTCGCCGGTTGAGCGTGCGGTTCTCGCGGCCTCACCCGCATCCGCCCTGTGGTGTTCCATAGTCAGCGGGAGGTGCGGCAATGAGTCAGTACGAGGATCTGCTGATTGATGCCCTGCTCGATCGCGGCTTCACCGTCGAAGAGGCGGTGCGCCTGATCGTCGTGCAGGAGCGCGTCGAGCGCGAGCGGCGCGAAGAAGAGGAACGCCGCCGGTTCGCGCAATGGATGGCGCGTATCAGCAACGTGAGCTACGGCGGCCACGGCCACGCGGGTGGAACCAGCACGAGCACCGAAGCGTAACGCTCATCGGCACGATGGCGTGCCAACGGCGCGATCCCGCCACGGGATCGCGCCGTTTCGTTGTATCGCCATGCTTCACCGAAACCTCGTTGCCGGCCTCATCCGTGTCCGCACCGCTCGCCAATGATCGGCTAATGGGATTGGAGCTGATGGCCGGCGCGTACAGGCTAAGCGCAGATCTCCACTTGCTCCTCTCGGCGATCAGCCACCTCCGCTGCCACCGTCTCCTCCGTCGCCTCCGCCGCGTCCTGCGTGGCCGTCGCGGACTTCAGGACGGTGGCCGCGATTCCCCATCTGCCTTCGCCACAGCCCTTCGGCCGCGTACCCCTTTCCTTCCCCAGCGTTGCGAGGCTGGGAGTGAGGTCGCGCCCCATCCACCTTGACACCCCGCCAGTTTCGTGGTAATTTAGTTCTATCAATGCGGAGTCATCTAGCTCCGTCGGCACCTGAACAATCGCATAGCGGACTGTAGTTGCTCATCTCACCCGATGGCAGCCGCGAGTATGATCGCGTGGAAATGGCCGTACCCGCTCAAACGTTGCCGTTTTTGCCGCCCATCTTGCCATCCGTTGCCACTTCTTGCCGCGATCGTGCCACTTTTGCCACCCATAACACGAAACGTCAAGTTGCCAATCCACGCCACATGGCTTGAATTCGGGGGTTGAGAAGGTGACACTCCTGGCACACAGTTGAAAAGTGGCAAAAACGGCAATGTTGACTGAACAGGTCAACATTGCCGCGCGACCGGCTAGGGTGAGCGCCACTCGCATTGCGCGCCCGCCAGGTCTCGGCTCCGTGATCGGTATCGCGATCAGAATTCAGAGCTGATGTCAGGGGTGCGGCCGCCCAGGCCAAAGAGAAAGTTGATGAGCAGCGCGCCGCTGAAAGCCCCCACGGAGACGGCGAAGAAGGCGCCGAGAAAGTAGGTGAGACCATCCAGGCTGAGGTTCGGCGCGCTGGAGACGTACGCGAAGACAGCCGCCGCCACCACAACGGCGCCGATCAGGCCGCCGAGCAGCGCCGCCCAGCGCGTGCGGGCCCGCGCCAGCATCCCCGCCACAAAGAGCCCGCCAGGCAACGCCAGCACCGTGGCGATGATCAGCAGAATCAGCATCGTCTGGGTATCCATGAAAGTCCTCCTGAACAGGGCGTAGCAGTTGTGAAGCGCCCGGATGCGCGAGGAGCCGAGCCAGATGAAAATGGCAAAGATGCCGGTGATATTGTACTCGTGCGCGCCGCGGCGTGCCAGCCGCCGCCACACAGAGATGGAGTCGCATCCTTTCTCCTCCTCCTCTGTTCCTCCGTATCCTCCGTGTCCTCTGTGGTCGTTCTCGTCGTCCTTCCGGAGTGGCATGCGATGTGCCGCGGACAGCCTGTTATGGGCAATTGGCGCGCCTGGTGGCGCGGAGCGCGCCCAAGTCGTCTGGATATGCGAGCCGGCGATGCGCACCGTGGTTGCGGCGACGCGAGCGGACGGATAGAATAGTCTCGGTTGACTCCGCATGCGCGCGAGCGCCACCTGGGCCGGCCAGACACCTGGAGGCGGAAGCAGTGGTTGTGGACGTGACGGGATTGACAGGCGCTGGCAACGCGACGTACACACAGTACATGGCGGCAGCGATGAACGGAGATCGGTCGGTGCGGCAGACATTGCGCTTCGACGCGCGTATGGCGGGCGAGGAGCTGCCCACAGTGCCCGCGAAGTTCCGCGGCATAGACGGCCTCACGGGACGCCTCGTAGGCGCGCGGCTGCGCGCCAGCACAGGTGAGGGATGGCTGCGGCTGCGCACGGGGAGATGGGGCAAGCGCGCGGTCACAACGGTGCCGCTGACAACCGCGCAGTCGCCGGTGCCGACACCCGACGCCATCGAGCTACGTAGCGGCATGCGTGTCCACTGTCACGAAGGCTACGTTGGTCGCCTGCACGGGCTGACGGTGGACACCCGCACCGGGCTGGTGATCGAACTGGTCGTGCGCGTGCGCAATGACGTGCTCGCCGAGGTGGATCTGCCCACAAGCCCAATGATGCCGCTGGTCGCCATGAGCGGTCGGCGCATTCTGGTCTCGCCGGCCTGGGCAACGGCGACCAAGTCCGAAGACGGTGGGCTGCTCTCACGGGGCGGCGAGCTGGCGCTGCATCTGGATGCGACCGCCGAGCAACTGGCATCCTCGACAGTGCTGCGCCGCGACGAAGAGGTCGCCGCCGACATCTGGGCGATCCTGGACGCCAACCCAGCCATCGCGCCATACACCGGCGGGCTGCGCTGCATCGTGCATGACGGCGACGTGCGCCTCTTCGGCACACTGCCCTCCCCGCGCCACCGCGCCTCAGCCGAGCAAGACATCTGGCACGTGCCCGGCGTCTTCGCCCTGCACAACGAAACGACGGTCTCGGACTAGACTGAGATCACACCCTCTTGACGCGCGCGCGATTTGCGGGTATGATTTGAATACCGACTGGATAGTATGTGAACATGTCGAGGTGCGCGATGCCCAGACCGAAGCAAGCCGACCCGCTGGCGCGGCGGCAGATTCTCGCGGCGGCGACCAACGTCTTCAGCCGCCAGGGGTACGCCGGCACCACGCTGGACGACATCACGGCGGCGGCGAATCTGAGCAAAGGCGCCATCTACTGGTACTTCGACAGCAAAGCCGCCCTCTTTGCCGCGCTGCTGGGGGAGCGGGCCAGCATCTTCTCCGAGATTCTGGAGGACGCCGCCCGGCAGGCGCCCAGCCCGCTGGCCGCCTTGGAGGCGATGTGGCTGCGCTGGATGGAGGCGCTCGAAACCGACGAGGGCTACCAGGCGTACGTGCGGCTGGCGCACCTGCGCATCGAGGTAGCCGATGAGCCGCGCGAGGCGATGGACGCGCGCCGGGCGGAGGAGCGGCGCGCGCAGGCGTTCGTGACGGAGAAGCTGCTGGCGGCGGTGGCGGCGGGCGAGCTCCCGCGGGCGCTGGACGTGGAAGCGGCGGTGCTCAGTTTCGTGGGCGTGGGCAACGGGCTGGTGCGCGCCTGGCTGCTCGTGCCGGAGACCTTCTTCCCGCGAGCGGTGGCGCCGCGCATCTGGCAATTGCTCGTGGCCGGCTGGCGCTACAGCAGCGGATAGGAAGTGGGAGTGATCTCAGTCACTATCCGCCATACATGGGGCTGAGGGTACAGGTGGAACGGGTCGCTATGGGCCTGTACAGCCCATCGAGGTGTGGATCGCAGGCAAATCGCAGGCAAATCGCAGGCAATCGGTGCGCGAATCGGGATGTGCGAGTCGGAGGGATGAGCTGATGGGCTTCGCGAATGAGCGCGCGCTCCAGCGCGCGGGATGGGAGAACAGCATGGACCACGAGACGGCGCTCGAAGAGCTACGCGAGCGATACGCGCGCGGCGGCTTGCCGCTGGAAGAGTTCCGCCGGCTGATGGGCACGCTGATGGTGACGACCGATCCCGCCGAGCGCGCGGCCATCCTGGCGCAACTGCCACCGGAGCCGCCGCATATGCTCGCGGATCTGCCGGCGACGCGCATCCGCACGCGGCCGGCGTCCAGCGGCGGCAAGGTGCATCGCGTCTCGGCCTTCTTTGGCGAGGTGGACCGCAGCGGATCGCTCTGGGAGCTGGGGCCGGAAACGCACGTCTCGGCGACCTTCGGCTCTGCAAAGGTCGACGTGCGCATGGCGCGGCTGAGTGAGGGCGAGAACGTGCTGCGCGTGACGGCGCTCTTCGGCGAGGTGACGGTGATCGTGCCAGAGGGGCTGCGGGTCTATGTGGATAGCTCGGCCCGCTTTGGCGAGGTTGCGGTGCCGGGCCACCACGTCGGCGGCATCACCGGGCAGGATTCGTTCACGCTCGGTTCAGCGGACGCGGGGAGCTGGCTGCGCATCGAGGCGACGGCCACCTTCGGTGAGGTGAGCATCAAAGCGCGCTAGCCTCAGCGATCTAGGAACGTGTTATGGCCGCCCGCTCGCCTTGTGGGCGGCCATGTGGCTCTGCAATACGCGAGCGCCACTTGTACATCTGCCACTCGCGCGGGGCGGCGCGAGCTGAGAAAACACGCGAGCCTAATCTTGTGCTCGCTTGTTCTCACTCCGCGCAGCGCCGGGATTTGTAGCCATAAAGTACCACTCGATAAGCGTTTTTCGCGGCCTTTGACGGCGCGGGAATGCGTTGGGTAGAATACGGCGCGGACCCTGAAAAATTCAGGGTTCCACGGTTGAGCCGTGCATCACCTGCCGAGGGTCTGCCGCCGGAGCCGCGCAGCGTCAGGATAGGCACGGTTGTTCTAAGGGCGGGAGTATGATATACTCGCGCCCGATAGATGTTTGTTCAAGCGTACCGGGGAGGCGCGGCGGGATTGTTGCCGACGCGCCTGGGGTGCGCGGAGGGGCGAGTGCTGAGATCAGGCACTCGCACAGAATGAGGAGGCAAGCACCATGCCGGTCGGCAAGTCAGACCTGATCAAGCTGGTGGCAGGCAAGGCGGGTAAGAGCGCCAAAGAGACCACCGAGTTCGTGGATGCGACGCTGGAAGCCATCAAGGAGTCGCTGGAGAAAGGCGACACCGTGCGCCTCGTCGGCTTCGGCGTCTTCTCAGTGAAGGACACGGCGGAGAGCGTGCGTGTCAACCCGCAGACGCGCGAGAAGATCACCGTGCCGGCGCGCAAGCGTGTGAAGTTCGCGCCGGGCAAAGACCTCAACGACGCCGTCGCCAAGGTCAAGGCTGCGGGCGCCGCGAAGAAGTAGCGTGCCACGGCGAGCTGTCCCAAGGGTCCGGGGGTGCGCTCCCGGACCCCGCCGCGTCTTCCCCAGAGTATCCCGCGCGATGGACTTGTCACCTGGGCGGGCGCGGGCGTATAACGGGACGGTGGGGGGTGCTCGCGGCTCGCCACAGCGCATGCTCGCGGGGCGGTGGTGAAATGGCAGACACAGGGGACTTAAAATCCCTTGGGGGCAACCCCGTGCGGGTTCGAGTCCCGCCCGCCCTACCACTGAGAACGCATCCTATGCGCTGGCTCGCCATGTCGCCGGCACGCGCGCCGCGACGACCGTGCCGCGTGCGCACTCCTCGCCCGTCGCCGCATAGACTGAGCAACTGACGGTCATCTTCCTGCCGGCGACCTCGCCAGGGCGAGCGCGCAGCGTCAGCGGCCCAAGCGGTGTTGGGCGCAGGTAGGTCACTTCCAGCGAGGCGGTGACGTAGCGGATCGGCTCGCCCGTACCGATGGTGCGCCCCTCCGCACGGTATGCCGTCGCTACCGCCGTGGCGGCGCAGTGGCAATCTATCAGCGTTGCCAGGATGCCACCGCTGACCGCGCCCGGCGCGGCGATGTGGTATGGCTGCGGCTGCCAGTGGCAGACCGCCTCGTCGCCCTCCCAGAAACTGCGCAGGCGTAGGCCATGCTTGTTCGCTACGCCGCAGCCCCAGCAGTGCTCGAAGCCCGTTGCCGCCAGATCGTCTTGAAAGGCCCGCTGGTCCATTCGCGCCATCCCTCGTCGTCACGCACCCTACATGTGCGGCCCAACTATCGCCGCGTCGCGGGCAGTGTACCATGCGTTGCGTTGTACACTATGTGGGGCGTTTGCCTGGTGGCAGGCGCGGCCGCTATAGTTGTCAGCGCGCTCCGCCAGCGTCGCGCCGTTCGTCTCTCATAGGGTGCCGCACCCAGCGAGGCTTCATGCAAGCTCTTCCCGCGCCACGCGGCGGCGCTGGCCGGCCGCGGGCGGCGGCGCGCACGACGAGCGGCGGCACGCGCGCGCGCGGGGACTTCGCGGCGCGTTTGCGTGAAGAGCGTATCCACTTGCTCGGAGCAATTGACGGCGGGCTGACGGCCCATGAGCGCGAGCGGGTTGGCGCACTGGTGCTGCTGCGCGTGCTGGTCGGCTATTTCTTGCAGCGAGCGAGGCTGCTCGCTGGCGATACGGACTATCTGCGCCACCAGCTCGACCACATCCACGACGAGAGCGACAGCTCCGCGTCCAGCGGCTTCTATCGCCGTGTGCTGCTGCCACTGTTCCGCGCGGGCGATTCGATATATGAGTGTTCGGACGCCTGGATGACAGATGCGCCTATCCGGTTGCCGCGAAGCCTTGCCGAGCCGCTGGCGGCGTGTCAGGTGGAGCGGGATTGTGTTGACCTGGATATCGCGGACGCCGCGTTCGTCCGGCTCTTCGCGTTCTGCGACGCCTACCGCTGGCAGCTTGATGAAATACAGCCGGCGGTGGACGCGATCACACCCGCTGCGCTCAGCTACGTGCTGGCGCCGGGTGGCGCGCGCGGCCACCTGGGCGCGCACTACACCGCCGATGACATCACCGGCTATATCGCCGCCAATACGATTGTGCCCGCTCTGTTGGACAGCGTCCATGAGGCCTACCCCGCAGCGTTCGCACGTGATGGCCTGGTATGGCGCTTGTTGCGTGAGGCGCCAGACCACCACTCTATCAACGATCTGGTGACGGCAAACCTCGATCTCGTCGGCCTCGCCCGCGATGTGGTGGAGCGTTGCGACGATCCGGCGCTGCTGCTGGCTTTCTGGCGGTCGCTGACGAATATCACCATCCTGGATCCCACCTGTGGCACGGGCGCCTTTCTCGCCGGCGCGCTGCGTGTTCTCGCGCCGCTCTACGCCGCCTGCCCGCGGCGTATGGCGGAGATGGCGGAGATGGAATCCGGCGGACCTTCCGGCGCGTTCCAGGCAATCCTGAACGAGAGCGAGCGGATGGGCGGCGCGAGGCGCTTCGCCGCGCGCACGATCGTTACTCGCAACCTGCATGGGGTGGATCTGGACGGCGAGGCGACCATGGTCGCGCGCCTGCGCCTGCTGCTCGTGGTCCGCGCTGGTGACGCACAGGCGGGCCGCCCTGCGGATGCGCTGTCGGGCATCGAAGACATCCGCCTCAACATCCATACGGGTGATGCGCTGGCCGGCCGTGTCCGCCCGGATGATACACCGCCTGTGGGAGCTATGGAGCCTGGCGGGGAGGGTCAGTCGCTGCATTGGCCTGCGGTGTTTCCAGGGGTGATGCGCGACCGCGGCGGCTTCGACGTGGTGATCGGTAATCCGCCGTACGTTCGCTACCATGCGAGGCGAGACGCGGACCCACTGCGCGGCTATCGGACACGGGCGGCGGGCAATCTGTACGCGATGGTCGTCGAGCGCGCGCTGGACCTGCTGCGACCCGGCGGGCGGATGGGCATGATCGTGCCTATCGCGTCGGTCTCGACCGAGGGGATGGCGTCGCTGCGGGCGCTCTACACGGGCTATCCGCAGTGGCACAGCCACTTCGCCACACGGCCGGCCAAGCTCTTTCCGGGCGTGGATATGAACCTGACCATTACGCTGCTGGAGAAGCGGACGGACGAGGCTTCCATCTTCAGCACCGCCTACCACCGCTGGCGTAGCGCGGACCCGGCCGAGCGGGCGACCCTCTTCCAACGACTGGCGTACGTACAGGTGCCGCACGACGCACGGCGTCTGCCCGGTCCTTACCCGAAGATCGGCAGCGCAGCCGAGGTGGAGCTGCTGCGGCGTCTGTTGGCACATGGGCATGTCCTGGGCGAGTATGTGACGAGCGATGGGACGGCGATCTACTACCACTCTGGCGGGCGCTACTGGCGCAAGGCGCTGCCGATCCGGCTCTCCTCGCACTACAAAGAGTTGCGCGTTCCCGCGCGCCTGGTCCCATTGGTGGGCTGCCTGTTGAGCAGCCAGCTCTTTTATTGGTGGTGGATCGTCCACTCGAACTGCATGGATGTGGTGGCGCGCGAGGTGGTGGGCCTGCCCGTCTTCGATCTTGACGGCGCGGACACTGGCACGTTTGCCGCGCTCTGGTCGGAGCTGGGGGTCGCGCTGAGTGGCGGAGCGGCGACGCGCCGGCGGCGCGGCGCGCGCATCGCGACCGACGAGATCAACTTCGACGTGGCGCGCTGCAAGCCGATCATTGACGAGATTGATCGCGCGCTCGCCCATGGTTACGGATTCAGCACTGAGCAGCTCGACTTCATTGTGAGCTACGATCTCAGGTTCCGCATGGGCGGGGCTGGGTGATGTGACCATAGAGAGCCTGCCTAGCGCAATCCCAGGATGCGCTGGGTGATGACGGCGACGATCAGTGACTCGACGAAGAGGCTGACCATCGCTTCGACGGTGGTGACGATACGCCGCGGGGAGGGGGCGCGACTGGCGCGTGTCTTGCCGGCACCTGGGCGGTTGCGAGAGGCCGGCATCGCGGCGTATGACATGGGGGGAAATGCCGGGCGAAGCGGCTGAAAAGGTTTCGCGGTGGATGCGGAGCGGCGGCATGGCGGGCGGCGTACCACCGGCCGGAAAGAGGGGAGCGGCATGAGCTATCGGTTCAGGCCGCTGCGCTGGCGCGATGTGCGCGCGGCGGCGCGCTGGCGCTATGAGGGCCAGTATGCGTTCTACGATCTGCCTAGCGGTGTGCTGGCGATGACCTACCTCACACAGCAAGTCCTGCGGCTCTTCGGTGTGGTGGTCTACTATGCGGTGCTGGATGAAGACGGGCGGTTGGTGGGGATGTTCTCGTTCGTGCAGCGCGATCTGGAGGTGGAGATCGGGCTGGCGATGCGGCCGGACCTGACGGGGCAGGGGCACGGGCTGGAGTTCGTGCGGGCGGGGCTGGAGTTCGCGCGCAAGCGGCTGGGCGTGGAGGCGTACCGGCTGAACGTGGCGCGCTTCAACCAGCGGGCTATTCGTGTCTACGAGCGGGCGGGGTTCCATACGGTGCGGACGTTTACGCACATGGCGCGGGGCAAGCCCTACGAGTTCATCGAGATGGCGCTGCGGGCGCGCGAGGTCTACGAGGGCGGTTGAGGCTGAGGCGTGCTGAGCCACTGGCGTTCTCTCGCAGACCCGCTTGGGCAAGGGTGTTGTTGTTCGTACGCTTCCCGGCATACATGCCGGGGGTAATTCCGTACCCCGTGCGAGCCGCGAATAGGGCGACACCACAGACCAAAGCGGTATCATACCAGCCGCATCTCCGTGGCAATGTTGACTGGGATGGTGAACATTGCCGTTTTTGCCGCTTTTTGGCCATGTGTCAGGGGCATCCTCCTCGCGGATGCCGAATTCAAGCCGTGCGGGGCGAATTGGCAACGTGATGTTGCGCGTTCTGGGCGGCAAAAGTGGCAAGAAGTGGCAAGGGAGATGGCAAAAACGGCAAGAAGTGGCAAGGGAGATGGTAAAAACGGCAAGGATATGGGGTGATGTGGCAAGGTCCATGCCGCAAGGACAAGGGCTGCGACGGAATGGGAGCGCCATGTTTGCCTTCCGTATGGAGGTGTTCAGGTGTGTGTGTGACGGGGTGCATACCTGTCGATAGAACTAATTTACCATGTAGTAGGTGGGCTGTCAAGGCGCAGAGCGAATGGCGTTGAGGCGGTGAATACATCGAGGTCTTCTCCAACCGCCAGCGGCGCTATTCCGCGCTCGGCTACCGCTCGCCGGATGCCTATGAGAGGAGGTGGGCTACGCAAACACCGGTCGTCGCCTAATGATGTTGTCTCCATCAAAGCGAGGCAACTTCAAGCAGCCGCTTGCCGCGCGTCGGCTTGGGCATGCGGGTGGCGGCGGCTGGCACCCCCACTTCCGCCCGTCGAGCGGGGGCGTCGGCCCATTCTTTGGGCAGGTACAACGCGCGATCCTGCAGCACCGGCCAGTTCCGCCCACATCCACTCCAGACCCGCGCTCCATATCTGTGTCGCGTCTGTGTCGCGTCTGTGTCGCGTCTGTGTCGCGTCTGTGTCGCGTCTGTGTCGCCGCCACGACCCTTGCCATTCTGGCCGGGATATTGCTTGGGTCCGGCTTGCCGCTCGCTCTGCCCTGAGATACGACCGGGGAACGCGGCCATCCGCAGAGGGAGGACAGCATGCCCGGCGCCACGCTCACTATACTCAGCGCGGACCGCTCCCAGACCGCTCCAACTGATCCCGCTGCTTTCGCTGATCCCGCCGATGGCGAAGATTCGCTCACCTGCCCGCCGCCTCGTGCTTCCGCGCGCGAGCGTGTGCTGCGCGTCTTCGCGGCGCTATGGCGCGTGTTGCGCTGGATATGGCTGGCCGCCGCACTCGGCCTCGGCGCCGCGCTTGGCCTCGCGCTGGCGGGCATCACCGCATCTCCTCCGCTCCGGTCGTTGGCGCTGAACGCGACGCAAACCGCTGTCGCCGCCGCTCCCGCGCTCGCACTGCTGGTCGTGTCATGGTATGCGTTTGCCGCCAACCGCTATCTGCGGCAGCGCGAGCGTCTCCATCTGGCTGACAACTACGATCTGTGCCCGGTACGGCGCCTCGCCCCCTGTGACTATGTGCCACGCTACCTCGGCCCGGTCTATCTGCCCCGCCGCGACGCGGCCAGCGGCAGCGATGCCGACGCCGCCACCCGCGCCGCCATCCATGCCGCCATCCATGCCGCTGCATCCAGCGTACGCCGCGCCTCACACGCCGCCGCGCTCGGCGTCTGTGTCTATGGAGCGACGGCCTCCGGCAAGACGCGGCTCGCCTTCGAGGTGATCCGCGCCGAGCTGCCCGGCTGGACCCTGCTGCGCTGGCCGCGCGACCCCGCCACTCACCTACATTTCGCGCGCCTGCGCGGGCGCCGAGTCGTGCTCTGGCTCGACGATATCCACACTTGGGCCACTCCTACCGATGGCGCGCTCGTGGCCGACCTGCCACGCCGCCTCGCCCGCGCGGGCGCGCGCTGCGTCGTCGTCGCCACCTGCCCCGATGGGCAGGACGAGCTGCGCGCCCGCCGCCACCTTGGCAGCTTGCTCGCCCGCCTCACCCCAATCCGCCTCGCCGCCGTCACCGCGCCCGAGGCCGACCAGCTCGTCGCCGCGCTCGCCAAGCAGGGCGTTGTCGCCCGCCGCGATGCGTTCGACGGCACTCCCGGCTCGCTGCTGCTGGGAATCCGTGAGATGCGCACGACCGTCTTCCGGCGCCTGAGCGCGGACGCGCGCCACGCGCTGCACGCCATCAAGCTGTTGCGCTCGGCCCATATCTACACCTATCCGGAGACGCGCGTCGTCGCGGTCGCCGCCTCGCTGTTGGGCCTCGACCCCGCCGCGTGGCCCGCCGCGCGCGCGGAGCTGGTCGCGGCCGGCTTCATCCGCGTCCACACTCCCGCCACCGGCGGCATGCGCCAGCTCGTGCCCACCGCCAACGCCTACATCGCCGCCATCCCGCCGCACCTCAACGCCAACGCCGAGCTGAGCGACGATTGGCCCTGGCTGCTCGCGTGTCTAGAGCGTAGCGGCGATGTCGGCGCGCTCACCGACCTGGGTGTCACCTTCACAGAGGAGAGCAAAGGCTTTGGCCCGCTCTTGCCTTACAGTCTGCGCAACGAGAAGCAGCACGGCGTGCTTTGCTTCCGCGCCGCGCTGGAGAGCTGCTCGCTACGCGCCGCGCCGTACGAGTGGGCGCGCGCGCAGTACGAGCTGGGCCATGCCCTCTCCGCGCGCGCCACGGTCAGCGAAGGGCTTTTGCGCGCGGACATCTGGCGACAGGCGCTCGCCGCCTATCGCGCCGCCCTGGATGTCTTCGCCTACCCTTCCAATCCCGCCCTGTGGGCGCTGGCGCATCACGGGCTGGCCGTGCTCTTCCAGAATCGCGCCGCCGACGCCCTCTTCGCCGGCGAGACGCTCATCGCCGGCGCCCACCTGCGCGAGGCGCGGCGCCATGCCCGTTGCGCACTCACTCACTACACCCCCGCCGCCGACCCCATCGCCCACCGTGAGGTCAGCGCCCTGCGCGACGCCGTGGACGACGCCCTGCGTCAGCTCGACTCCCCCGCCGCCTGATAGCGATATGCCCCACATGACATGCCCAGCGCCGCCGCTTGCCGTTCCGCATCCCCCGTCCGCACCGCGCGGATGTTGTGGCCGGCGGCCGTCAGGCTGGGGTGCAATCGCCGGCCTCGATCATGGCGCTCAGCTATCCATGCAGCTCCCGCGCTGGACCCACACCGACGTACCCACCGTTCTCGCCGCTCGGCCGCCGCACCACCTCCCACTGATCCGGCCCGGACCAACAGGCGATATGGCGCAGCGACGATTCATCCACCTTCGGCTCCACCGCGCCCCATTCCACCTCTGGCACCGTCCAACTCGCCACGTCGCCCCGGCTGATCGCCTCCGCGTCGCGTGGGAATGACCCCTTGCCCGGCCGCACACACCACGCCGTCGGCGCTCCCTCCTGGTGGATGTACAGGTTGCCGCCGTTATCTTCATAGAGGTTGATCGCCATCGCATTGCTCCTTCTGTATGAGCGCGCCCACGCACCAGCGCGAGCCGAGCGCGGGTACTCGCTCAACGTATTCGATAGCCCTCACATCACGACGTATCGGCGCAGAGTATGTGCCAGCGCATGCATCCATCGTCTGCTCGATCACGTCGGCCCCGGCACACGTCGTGCGGGCGAGCCGGCGTTGTCGTATGCTATCCCTCATGTGGCGGCGAGAGACCAGCGACACGGCGAGGAGCCGGATAGCCTGCCGGTGAACGGAGAAGTGAGATGACACGGCAGAAGCCAACTGGAGTGATGGAGCAGATCGCCACGATCGCGGTGCGCGCCCGCATCCTGCTGCTGATCGCGCTCGTTGCCGCGGTCGTTACCGGCATCCTCAACGCCGCCGGCGCCAATGCCATTCTCACCTTCGTCGTCGCCGCCGCCGCGCTCGCCACGCTGGCCGCGCTGGTCGGCGAGGCGACGGAGCAGCTCGGCGCCTATCTTGGCGCCGGCGCCACCGGCGTGCTCCAGTCCGCGCTGGGCAACCTGCCGGAGCTCTTCGTCGGCATCTTCGCCCTCAGAGCCGGGCTGGTGCAGGTCGTGCAGGCGGCGCTGGTCGGCTCGATTCTGGGCAACAGCCTGCTGGTGTTGGGGCTGGCGTTCCTGATCGGCGGCCTGCGCCACGGCACGCAGAAGTTCCCGGCCGAGGCTCCGCGTACGATGGCGACGCTGACCCTGCTCGCCGTCGCGGCGCTGGTCGTCCCCACGCTCACCGCTGGACTGCATACGCCCGCCGCCGGCCACGAGGATATCCTGAGCATCGCTGGCGCTGTCGTGCTGCTGGCCGTCTTCGCCGCCAGCATCCCCGTCGCGCTCGCCGGCGGCCCGAACAGCGTACCGCGCGAGACCATGCAGGAGATCGAGGCGAAAGAGCGACCCTGGCCGCTCTGGCTGGCAATCGCCATCCTGATCGGCGCCGGCCTCGGCTCGGCGCTCGTCTCAGACTGGTTCGTCAACGCGCTCGGCCCGGCGATCACCGCGCTCAACATCTCCCAGGCCTTCACCGGCCTGGTGGTGGTGGCGCTGGCCGGCAACGCCGTCGAGAACGTCGTCGGCATCCAGCTCGCTGCCCGCGACAAGATGGACTACGCGATCAGTGTCATCCTGAACAGCTCGCTCCAGGTGGCACTGGGGCTGATCCCGGTGTTGGTGCTGCTCAGCTTCGTGATCGCGCCGACCCATCTGCTGCTGGTGCTGCCGGCCCTCTTGGTCGTGGCGCTGGGGCTGGCCGCCGGCCTGGGAACGGTCATCACCTACGACGGCAAATCCACCTGGCTGGAAGGACTGGCGCTGATCGGATTGTACTGTCTGCTCGCCGTCTCCTTCTGGTGGGGATGACAGCCTCATTCCCCAGCCTGAGCGAGGATGCGCGCACGTAGTTGCGGACCAATGCGCCGCCCCTGGGCGATCAGCGCCTCTATGATGGGCGCGACCAGTGGGACGAGACCAGGCTGTTTCGCTTGAAGTAAGACGCCAAGCGAGCCAGTGACGGGCAAGCCCAGCCGAACCGCGACTTTCCGCGCCCTCTCTTCATCGAGAAGCACGAATCGCGCATGGAAGGAGATAGCAAGTGAGAGCGCCGCGGCTTCGCCCGGATCAAGCGTGGGCGGGACGGCGGGATGTGTTTGCGCGGGCCGCACCAAAATCCACGGCAACGCGGCAAGGTCTGGTGCGTACACGTGCCGCTGGCGACCCGCATTGTACTCATTGAGAACTTGCGGCGGGATCCAGATTTCGGCGTAAAGGGAATGTAACAGGTCAAGCAAGCCTACTCCTACCAGCGATATGAGCGGCGTGGTGTTGGATATGACCGGATTAGGGCTGAGCAATCCGCATCTCCTCGCCCAGGTCCATATCCTCGTCGAAGTAGGAGACGTTGTACGCACCCAGGAGGTCTAGAAAATCCCAGCGCGTGATGCTCAGCAACCCACCGCCCTTCCCGGAACCGATCAGCCCTTGCTCGTACAGCTTCACCACGAACGCCTCACGCGCCAGCGCGGCCAGCCGCCGCTCGTCGGTCTCATGGAGCAGCTCGTCCGGGTATTCGATGGTGATCGTGCGCGTACCCATCGTGTCTGCCTCCTCGCGCCACGAGAACGCTCCGCCTTTGGGCCTCAGTATACCCAGTGTGGACGGGAAGCGGCCATACCGCCGCACCGGCTTCCCGCCACGTATGGGCCATACACCCGCACTCAGCCGCGCGTGCGCAGCAGATGCACGATCTCGCCCGCGTTGGGGAAGCGGTCCAACTGCTGCTTCGAGAAGATCAGCTCGCCATCACTGACGATCTCGAAGTCGCCACGCTGGCCGATCCGCAGCGTCACACCCGTGAGCCGCCGGCCAAGGGTGTTCAGAAGCTCATCCGCCAAACTGACGGCATGTGGCTGGTAGTTTCAGGTGTGGCAGTAGGTGATCGTAACGTCCACTGAGCGGTCTCCTTTGATCCAGACAATCAGCACGACAGCATAGCTCATGCGCCCGGCATGAGACGCGCGGGGGGATGCCATCGGCCGGCCGCCGTGCCGTATGCTGTACGTGACACGTCCGGCGCGGCGCGGCTTCACGATGCCCATAGTGTGCGCCGCGACGGGAGCGGCGTCAAGCGGATTACCGGGCAGTAGGCCCGAAAAGTGAGGAGCGGCAACATGCGGATCGGAGCGGTCTTCCCTCAGACAGAGATCGGCGCGGACCCAGCGGGCGTGCGCGCCTGGGCGCAAGCGGTCGAGGAGATGGGCTACACACACATCCTGGCCTACGACCACGTCCTCGGCGCCGGCACGGCCACACGCCCCGGCTGGCAAGGCCCGTACTCCAGCGAGTCATCATTCCACGAGATCTTCACCCTCTTCGGCTATCTGGCCGGCGCGACCCAGCGCGTGGGGCTGGTAACGGGCGTCGTCATCCTGCCGCAGCGCCAGACCGCGCTGGTGGCGAAACAGGCGGCGGCGGTGGATGTGCTGAGCGGCGGACGGCTGCGGTTGGGCATCGGCGTCGGCTGGAACGCCGTCGAGTACGAGGCGCTCAACGAGGACTTCCATACGCGCGGCGTCCGCGCCGATGAGCAGATCGCCGTGCTGCGCGCGCTCTGGACCCAGCCCACCGTCACCTTCGCGGGGCGCTGGCACCATATCAACGACGCCGGCATCAACCCGCTGCCCGTCCAGCGGCCCATCCCCATCTGGGTCGGCGGCCACTCGGATGCCGCGCTGCGCCGCGCCGGTACGCTCGGCGACGGCTGGCTGCCGCAGACCCCACCCGATGAGCGCTCGCGGGCGCAGGTCGAGCGGCTGCGTGAGTTCCAGCGCGAGGCGGGTCGGCCCGAAGATGCCGTGGGCATCGAGGCGCGGCTGACCACGACGCGCATGCCGGAGGCGGAATGGGCCGCATTCGTCGCGAACTGGGAAAGCCTCGGCGCGAGCTATATGACCGTCAACACCATGAGCGGCGGCCTCACCGGCGCGGACCAGCACATCGCGGCGCTGCGCCAGGCGAAGGACGCGCTCGGCATATAGCCTGGATGGAGCCGGAGGCGCAACCGGATCGGGCGCGCGGGTGTTTCATGATCAGATGGAGCCGCGCACCCGCGCCGCCAATGCCGAAGGGAGAGGATCATCATGGCCGTCGCCACGCTCACCAGCACGCTCGTCTCAGGCACCGTCGCCACCTGGGCCGGCGTCACCCGCGTCACCGCCTCGCCGGATGGTGTGCAAGCGGTCGAGCTGCCATCTTGGCGGGATGGGCAGCCGGAGCCGCCCGGCGCGCCGGAGATCACGGTCGAGCATGGCGATCCGAGCGATCCGAGCGATCCGAGC
>JAICVS010000131.1 GCA_025935195.1 Ktedonobacterales bacterium | reverse complement strand
TCCGCGCGGAGATGTATCGCCGCCTCGGCGGCTACGCCAACCCGCGCCTGCGCGCGACCGTGCTGGACGACCGCGACCTGGCCGCCGAGGTCAAGCGCGCGGGCGGCCGGCTGGAGCTGGTGGATGGGCGCGATCTGGTCGAGACGCGCATGTACCACGGCCTGCGCGAGCACTGGGACGGCTGGAGCAAGAACGCCTACGCCGGCAGCCGCGGTGGCCCGCTCTTTTTCCTCTTGATGCTGCTCGGCCTGCCGATGACCGGCATTGTGCCGTTCGCGCTGCTGGCGCTGGGCCTGCTGGGCCGCCGCCCGCGCCTGGCGCTCGCCGCCGCGCTGCCCGTGGCCGCGCTGCTCGCCTACCGGACGCGCGTCAACCGCGAGCTGGGCGTCCCACGCCGCTACGCCCTCACCCACCCGCTGGCCGCCGCCGTCTTCGAGGGCATTCTCGCACACTCGTTCTGGCGCAAGCTCAGCCGGCGCGGCGTGAGCTGGCGCGGCCGCACGTATCAGGTGTGACCGCGCTTGCCCACTGTCCGCCTACCCTCCACCGCCCGCCACCATGCCGCTCTCTTTCACGATCTGTTGCGCCAACACTTGCTGATCCGCGTTGGCCGTGGCAAGTGACGGGAGCGCCTGGTGCGCCTGGTCATTCGCGGCGTAGAGCAGTCCAAAGCGGTACAGGAACAGCATGGTCTTGTCCGTGACGTCTCCGTTGCCGGTTCCGTCCGGCCCACCCGGCGTCGCCGCGATCACGCAGCCATCCGCCGGGTTCTGTCCCGTGAGGCACTGGGATGAGGTGTTCTGGAACAGGACGGACGACGGATCTTGGGGCAGCGCGGAGTACTCCGTGCTGGCCAGGCCGCAGACGAAGCCGCCGAATGGGCCGCCCGCTTCCCCGCCGGGGAACTGCCTGTATGGGCTTACCCGCCAGCCGCCCCGGCCATCCCGCCAGGTCGCTTCCAGCGGCACGAAGTTGATGTCAGGCGGCCCGCCGGGAATATTCGCCACGCCCGGCCCCTCCACCGTATGCCCGTCAGGGAAGGTGTAGCTCCAGGTGGTAGAGACCTGCGCCAGCAGGGGCCATCCATCGGCCGGCGTACCTGGCCCGCCGAAGCCATCGTCGCAGAACGGCGCGCACTGCCCGCCGTTAACATTTGCGCCGTTCGCGCCCGGCGTCGCGAGCGCGGAGATCAGCGTCGCCCGCAAGGGCTCTTGCGCTGTCGCCGTCGTGCCATCCAGCGCCAGATAGTGCTCGCCGGGCTGGAGTGTGGTGCTGGTCTGCTGGCTCGCCAGTAGGCGGTTGGCGGCGCTGATCAGGCTGGCGCGGTTGGCGGCGCTGAGCCGGCTCGGCACCGCGCCCAGGTCGAGGATGCGTAGCGCGTTGAGGGGTACGCCGGGATCCTGCTGGCTCCGATCCAGCGGGCAGGTATCCGAGCCAGCGGCGGGTACGCTGATGCGGCAGCGCAGCGTGGGGAATGGCGCGGCGCGAAACGCGACAGTGTGCTGGCCGCGCGTGAGCGCATAGGGTGCGAGGTTGTTTTGCCGCGTGGGGCGCGGCGATGGCTGCGCCTTGCCGTCAATCGTCAGCTCGCTCCACGGGACATCGTGCGTGACGAAGATGAGGTCAGCGCCCGCGTCGAGCGTCGCCGTCGGCACCGGCGTAGGGATGTTGAGGGCGGCGACGAGCGCCTCGCGCGAGGTAGGGACGCCGGTGAGCACGATCAACGCCGCGAGCAGCAGCGCCAGCGCCACGCCCAGGCCGCGCAACTGCCGCCCGCGCCCGCGCAGGCTGGCCGCGAGGGCCGGGCGCAGCCGTGTGAGCGGCGGCAGCGGCGCCCGCTGGAGCGCGTCCATGAGATCGTCTTGATCGTCTTCGGCTGGCTCGGCGGGAGCGGACGGCATGCCCGCCGTAGACGCCTGGGTGGGCGCTTGGGCAGGCGCCTTGCGGGGGCGCAGGTCCGTCACCTCGATCTCGAACTCGTCCATGCGCGTGCCTCCCGGCCGCTCTGGGATCACTGGAATTAATGAGGCGCGACGGTGACGACCTGGTTCGCCGCCACGATCTGGAACGCGAGGGACTGCTCGTCGGGGGAGGCATCCAGGATAGACGTATCCTGGATCGACGTCACGACATCAAGCGCGGCGGGGGTAGCCGCCAGCAACACACCAAAGCGATACAGATAATAGATCGGGCCGGCGGGCGGATTGGGATTGGACGGCGAGGGCATCTGCACGACGACACAGCCATCGGCCGGGTGTGGCGCGGCGAAGGTGCGGTCGAAGGTGACTGGAACGTCCGGCCCGACGCCGCCGGAGCCGTACGGCGCGAGCTCGTTGGCGAGCCGGCAGGGGTCCAGATGCGTACCCACCGCCTGTGGGTCTTCCGTCACGTGCCACGCGCCGTCCCAGCGCACCTGGAGATTGATACTGTACTCGCGGGGGTCGCCGGAGGCTTGCCGCGGCTCGCCAAATGGCGCGAGATCGGCCACCACCTGCCCATCCAGCGTCGTGTAGCGGAAGCCTTCGCGCACGTTCGCATTCACCAGCCAGGCATCAGTCGGCTGCGACGGATCGAACGGCTCCGAGCAGAGGAAGGAGGAGCAGAGCGATGCGCTGTTGCCAGCATCCCCCGCCGGCTGACTGACCACGGTGGCGCGCAAGGGCTGGGCGGCCGTGGCGATGGTGCCATCGGGCGCGCGATAGCGTTCGCCCGGCGCGACGGTCGCGGGCGTGGCATCCACCGCGAGATGTTGCTGGATCGCCGCTTCGAGCGCCGCGCGCTGGTCGGCGGGCAGATGCGCCACGTCGGCGCGCAGATCGAGGGCGCGGCGTTGCAGATCGACGGGGAACCTGGCTTGCGCTTTCACGAACGACGAATCGAGCGGGCAGGTGTCGTGGGCATCGGCGGGCACCGAGGCCACGCAGCGCAGCGGCGGGAACGGCGCGGCGTCATAGGCGAGGGTGTGGCGCCCGCGCGGCAGCACTACTGCCGGGGGCGACGACGAGAAGAGCTGCGTGACCGTGCGGCCGTCAACCGTGAGCACGCCCCAGGGGATACCGTTTTCGATGTAGAACCACGTCTGATTGAGCGGGATCGGCGTGGCCGTCGCCGCCGGCACGGGCGTGGGGATGTTGAGCAGGCCGCGCGCCAACCCCACGGGATCGCCGAGTTTGGTGAGCAGAATGCCGGCGATGGCGAGCACGGCCACGACGGCGGCGGCGAGGCCGGTGAGCGTGCGGCGGCTCAGGCGCATGCGCTGACTAACCTGTGCGGCCTGTGCTACCACACGCGGCCAGCGTGCGGCCGATTTTTCTCCTGGCGGCGGCTCCTCGCGCCGGTTCGTCTGCTCCACCTCAACATCGTCCATCCTGTCTCCTGATGCGGCTCCCACTGGTTATAACCGCCCGCCATTCCCAGAGGCGATCGGCGTGTTCAGTATAGACCTCGCTCGCTGGCCGGTCAACGTCTCATCCTAGGGCGATGGACAGCGCCGGGCCAGGGAGATATAGTAGCGCCAGCGGAGACGCGGAGATGGGGGAGCAGGAGATGGACATCACGCTCATTGGCGTGCCGATGGATCTGGGCGCGGACCGGCGCGGCGTGGATATGGGGCCGAGCGCCATCCGCTATGCGAACCTGGACGAGAAGCTGCGTACGCTGGGCCATGTGGTGCATGATGCGGGCACGGTACACGTGCCGGACCCGGCGACAGGCGCGACTGGCGACCCAAAGCTGAAGTATCTGGATCAGATCATCACCTGCGCCCAGGTGGTCGCGCGCACGGTGCGGGAGAGCATCGAGCACACCTCGATCCCCATCGTGCTCGGCGGCGACCACAGCATCGCGCTCGGCTCAATTGGCGGCGCGGCCAACGCGCTCGGCGGCGCGGTGGGCGTGATCTGGATGGACGCGCACGGCGACTTCAACACGGGCGAGACCACGCCCTCCGGCAACATCCACGGCATGATCCTGGCGGCGCTGGCCGGCTACGGCGATCCGCGCCTGGTGAACGCGACCGGCGAGGGCCGGCGCGTGGATCCAAAGCGCATCGTGATCGTCGGCGCGCGCGACCTGGACGACGGCGAACGGCGGCTGCTGCGTGCGGCGGGCGTCCACGTGTATACGATGACGGACATTGATCGGCGCGGCATCGCGGACGTGACCGGCGAGGCGCTGGCGCTGGCGGGCGCGGGGACGCGCGGCGTCTATCTGAGCTTCGATCTGGACGTGGTGGACCCGACGGAGGCGCCAGGGGTGGGTACGCCGGTTCCCGGTGGGATCACCTACCGCGAGGCGCACCTGGCGATGGAGCTGGTGGCGGAGAGCGGGCGGCTGGTGGGGATGGATCTGGTGGAGGTCAACCCGATCCTGGATCGGCAGAACCATACGGCGATGCTGGCAACCGAGCTGGCGCTTTCCGCATTGGGTAAGCGTATCTTCTGAACGCATGTACCGGGTGGAATGCCCAAGCGCAGCGGCGGTTTGGCGCTTGACAGGACGCGGCGCGGACGGGTATGGTGAAGGCGCGGAGGGGCCGCCGTGCGCGCGAGGCACGATGGCGACCGCCGCGAGGGGCCGGAAGGCAACGAGCGCCGCCCTCTACGGCCCAGGTATGAGACGCGGCAACGGCGCCGCACCGAGGAGGCATGTGAGCGTGTCGAACCCAGCCCCGCTGTCGCAGCGATCCGACATGGTGGTCTTCCTGAACGGCGAGTTCATCCCCGCCGACCAGGCGCGCGTGGGCATCATGTCCCACGCGTTCTCCTACGGAACCGGCTGTTTCGAGGGCATTCGCGGGTATTGGAACGCCCAAGCCGGCGAGAACTATCTCTTCCGCCTCCGCGAGCACTTCGAGCGGCTGCATCGCTCGGCGCGCATCCTGAGCGTCACGCTGCCCTATAGCGTGGACCGGCTGATGGAGATCGCCGTCGAGCTGGTGCGCCGCAACGACTTCCGCGAAAACTGCTACCTGCGTCCCTGCGCCTTCAAGGCCGACGAGACGATCGGCGTCAAACTGCACGGCCTGGAGGACCAATTCTCGATGCTGGCCGTGCCGATGGGCGATTACGTCTCCACCGCCGGTCTGCGCTGCGGCGTCTCCTCCTGGCGGCGCATTGACGACAACATGATCCCGGCGCGCGGCAAGATCACGGGCGCGTACGTCAACTCCGCCTTCGCCAAGTCTGAGGCGCAACAGAACGGCTTCGACGAGGCGATCATGCTCACCTCCGAGGGGCATGTCTCTGAGGGCAGCGCCGAGAACATCTTCCTGCTCTTCGGCAACGAGCTGGTCACGCCGCCGCCAACCGAGAACATCCTGCTGGGCATCACGCGCGAGACGGTGATGCAGCTCGCCCGCCGTGAGCTGGAGCTGATCGTGCGCGAGCGCGTGATTGACCGCACCGAGCTCTACGTCGCCGACGAGATTATCCTGACGGGCACGGGCGCGCAGCTCGCCCCCGTCGTCGCGGTGGACCACCGCCCCGTCGGCACAGGCGCGATCGGCCCGGTGAGCCGCGAGCTGCAGCGTCTGTACGGCGAGGTCGTGCGCGGCATGCGCCCTGAGTATATGGGCTGGCTGACGCCGGTCTTCGGCACGGCGGCCACCACAGCAACGGCAACGCCCGCGCGCGAGCCGGAGTTGGTCGCCGCCGCTGATGGCGACAAAGCCGCCGGCAACGGCCACAAGGCGGACAAGGCGACGAGCAACGGCCGCGCCGCCGGCAGCCACCGCGCGCGTGCCAGCCGCCAGCCCGCCGCCACTCGCTGAGCTCTCGCCCGCATTGGACGCCCTGCGTGACACACCATCACGCGGGGCGTTGCGCATTCGTCGCGTGCCATCTTCGCTACTACCTTCGCTCCCATCTTCGCTCCCTTCCACGCAGATGTGGTAAAGCTCCCAGTGCGGCCCAAAGTGGTGAGGAAGGGGCGTTTCCCGGCGTAGTATTTCAACGGATGGGCGCGCGCCAGCCGGCGCATTTCTGACTTGTGCAAGTGCCGCATCCCTGATAAAATCGCGTTTGAGCTGCCCCTCTCAGGCGGTCGGGAGACTCGTCCGGCGCTGGCGTGAACAGCGATCTTCGTCCGCCTACCATCAGAGGGGAAGAGAAGGAGATTGCATGTCGCGCACTCGTATGCGCCTCGTGGCGCTGGCTACCTGCCTGATGTTGTTGCTGCCCGTGCTCGCCGCCTGCGGCGGCACCAGCAGCACCAGCGGCGGCTCCTCGGCGAATACCATCAAAGTGGGCCTGGTGACTGACACCGGTGGCCTCAACGACAAAGGCTTCAACTCGCTGGCGAACCAGGGCTTGCAGAAGGCCAAGAGCGAGTTGGGCATCCAGGCGGATGTCACGCAGTCTACCAAGGCGTCTGACTACGTGCCGAATCTGACGAACTTCGCCTCGCGCGGCTACAATCTGGTGATCGCGGTGGGCTTCCTGATGGCGAGCGCCGTCGGGCAGGTCTCGCAGCAGTACCCCAACGTCAAGTTCGCCCTGATTGACTCCACCCCCGCCGACGCCAAGGGCAACTCCGTCACGCGCAGCAACGTCACCAGCCTGCTCTTCAAGGAGCAGGAGGCGGGCGCGCTCGTGGGCATCCTGACGGGCATGCTGGAGAAGCAGGGCAAGACGCCTAAGAAGTCTCACATCGTCGGCGCGGTCGGCGGCCAGAAGATCCCGCCGGTGGACCACTACATCGCGGGCTTCCAGTGGGGTGTGGCGAAGGAAGATCCATCGGCCAAGGTGCTGGTGGCCTACTCGGATGAGTTCAGCGATCCGACGCCGTGCGCCAACAAGACCGACACGCAGATCAGCCAGGGCGCGGACGTGGTCTTCCAGGTGGCCGGCGGCTGCGGCCTGGGCGTGCTGACCGAGGGCGGCAAGAAGGGCATCTACACCATCGGCGTGGATACCGATCAGTCCGCCAGCGACCAGTCCGTCATCGCCAGCGCGGTCAAGCGCGTGGAGACGGCCACCTTCGACGCGATCAAGAGCGTCAAGGATGGCAGTTTCCAGAGTGGGACGGTATTGTTTGATCTGAAGAACGATGGCGTCGGCTTCGTGAAGGGCAATCTGCCGGTCCCGGCGGACATCCAGACCGAGATTGACAGCGTCACGAACCAGATCAAGTCCGGCGCCGTGACCGTGCCGGATACGGTGAAACCGTAAAGTAGCGCGACGGCTGGCGGGAAACGAGCCGAGATCGCATGGAGCGGGGCGGGTGCCGGGAAGGTGCCCGCTCCGCGTCTACAGGGGGCTGTGGCTGTGCCGGCACGCGCCGGGTAGGCGTGAGGGGCGGCGCGGCCGCCGACGATCCGAGCAGAGGGGGAAGCCGCATGACCGCATCCACCGCGCCGGCCAGGCCGGAAAGCGAAGCCGCGGCCACCTCGCCGTGGGTTGAGCGTTTGCGCCGGGTGGGCCGGGCGCTCGCGCTGCCCGCCGGCTCCGTCGTGCTGGCGTTCCTGATCGGCGCGGTGCTGATCGCGCTGGCGGGCGGCGATCCATTGGCCTCGTATGAGGCGCTCGCCTGCGGCGGCTTCGGCATCTCCTGCTTTGGCGGCGAGACGCCGGCGCTGCAGATCTCGAACACCATCGAGTTCATCACGCCGCTGCTGATGGCGGGGCTGGCGGTGGGTGTCGCGTTCCGCGCGGGGCTGTTCAACATCGGCGTGCAGGGGCAGCTCATCCTCGGCGCGATCTTCGCGACCATCGTCGGCCTGCGCCTGGCGTCGCTGCCCGGCGTGATCCTCATCCCGCTGCTGATGCTGGCCGGCGTGGTGGGCGGCGCGCTCTGGGCGGGGATCGTCGGCGTGCTGAAGGCGTTCACCGGCGCGCACGAAGTCGTGACGACGATCATGCTGAACTACGTCGCCTACAACCTGCTCAACTACCTGCTCATCAACGGGCCGATGCAGGCGCCTAACAGCAGCCAGATCTCGCTGCCGGTCGGCCAGAACGCGCAGTTGCCCACGCTCATTCCACAGGAAGGCCTTTTCTTCGGCCAGCCCGGCGGCGCTTACCATGCCAGCATCGGCATCTTCATCGCGCTGGCGGCGGCGGGCGTCTACGCCTTCTTGATGCGCCGGACCGCACTTGGCTATGAGATTCGCGCTGTGGGGCAGAGCCAGCGCGCGGCGCGCTACGCCGGCATCAGCGTGCGCCGCACCATCATTGTGACGATGCTGATCTCCGGCGCCTTCGCCGGGCTGACCGGCGGGCTGATGATCGCGGGTGGATCGCTGCATTATCTGTACGCCGATCTGAAGTTCGACACCACCGGCTTCGACGCCATCGCGGTCTCGCTGCTCGGCCAGAACGTCGCTATCGGCGTGGTGCTCTCCGCCATTCTGTTCGGCGCGCTGCACGCCGGCGGGCTGGTGATGCAGAGCGATGTGCAGATCTCCAGCCATATCGTCGAGATTCTCCAGGCCGTCATCCTCTTCAGCCTGGCGGCGAACTTCCTGCGCTCGCTGAAGCTGCGCCTGCCGTCGCTGGGCCGCGAGCCGGCCAAGCCGGATGGTATGGAGGCAGCGCAGGCGGCGCTCCAGGCCGAGGTTGGCTCGACAGCGGCGGCCGAGGGCGACGGCCGCGCCTGACTGACTGACTGACGGCGGGAGGAGAGAGCGCGTATGGCAATTCTGTCACAGCTTTTGCAGGTGCTTGTCAGCGGCGACTTCTGGCAGCTCGCCCTGCGCGACGGAGCGCTGCTGGCGCTGCCGGCGCTGGGCGGCGTGCTCTCCGAGCGCAGCGGTGTGACCAACATCGCCATGGAAGGCATGATGCTGACCGGGGCCTTCTTCTCCGTCGTCGCGGCGCTGAGCTTCCATAACCCGTGGATGGCCGTGATCGTCGCCATGCTGGCCGGCGGCGCGATGGCGCTCATCCACGCGTTCATCTCGATCCGCTTCCGCGCCGATCAGATCATCAGCGGCTTCGCCATCAACATCGCCGCCGTCGGGCTGACCACCTTCCTCAACGCGAAGCTCTCGAACTTTCGCGGGCTGCAACAGGTGGACCCCAGCGGGCGCCTGCCGACGATCAACGTGCCACTGCTGGACAACATTCCCTTCCTGGGGCAGGTGTTCTTCCAGCAGAACATCATCGTGTACGTCTCGCTGGCGCTGCTGGCTATCGCCAACCTCGTGCTGTTTCGCACGCGCCTGGGGCTGCGGCTGCGCGCGGTGGGCGAGCACCCGGAAGCGGCGGACACAGCGGGCATCAACGTGTACCGCCTGCGCTACGGCGCGGTGATCATGAGCGGGTTGCTCTCTGGCTTGGCCGGCGCGTTTCTCGCCATCGGCATCGCCAACATCTTCAACGACAACATGACCAGCGGCCGCGGCTATATCGCGCTCGCCGCGATGATCTTCGGCAAGTGGACGCCGTGGGGCGCGTTCGTGGCGTGTATGATCTTCGGCGTGGGCGACGCGCTGGCCGCGAGCACGGGCGTCATCAACGTGCCACAATATTTCTTGCAGATGGTGCCGTACGTGCTGGCGCTGGTGGTGCTGGCGGGGCTGGTGGGCCGTAGCACGCCGCCGGCCGCGGACGGCATTCCGTACACGCCCGGCGGCGAGTAGCCCACAGGGAGCGCGGGGAGCGCGCGGGAGGAGGCAGCGGACGATGAGCACTGAGGTACGCGCGGATCGCCCGGCGGCGCCCGGCGGCGAGGCGCCCTATGCCATCGAGATGCGCCACATCCGCAAGGCGTGGCCAGGGGTGGTCGCCAACGACGACGTGAATCTCACCATCCGCAAGGGCGAGATTCACGCGCTGGTGGGCGAGAACGGCGCTGGCAAGTCCACGCTGATGAACATCCTCTATGGGCTGCTCAAGCCGGACGCGGGCGAGATCCTCATCAACGGCCAGCATGCGCATATCAGCGGCCCGCGCGACGCCATCGTGCGAGGCATCGGCATGGTGCATCAGCACTTCATGCTGATCCCTGTCTTTACCGTTGGCGAGAACATCGTGCTGGGCCGCGAGCCGGTGGAGAACGGCGACTTCTACGACCGTTCCGAGGTGGATACGCGCATCCGCGCGCTCTCCGACGAGTACGGCCTGCACATCAACCCCGACGCGCGCACCGGCGATCTGCCCGTCGGCTTGCAGCAGCGCGTCGAGATTCTCAAAGTGCTCTATCGCGGCGCGGACATCCTGATCCTGGACGAGCCGACGGGCGTGTTGACGCCGCAGGAGACGCACGACCTTTTCGCCGTGCTGCGCGGGCTGGTGCGCGGCGGCAAGACGATCATCTTCATCACGCACAAGCTCAAGGAGGTGCTGGAGATCTCGGATCAGGTGACGGTGCTGCGGCGCGGCAAGGTCATCGGCACGGTGCGGACGAAGGATACGAACGAGGAGGAGATCGCGCGCATGATGGTCGGGCGCGAGGTGCTGCTGCGTGTGGACAAAGCGCCGGCCAAACCGGGCGCGGCGGCGCTGCGGGTCGAGCATCTGACGGTCAACACCGAGCAAGGGCTGCCGGCGGTGCGCGATGTCTCGCTCGAGCTGTATGCCGGCGAGATTCTGGGCGTTGCGGGTGTGGAGGGCAACGGGCAGAGCGAGCTGGTGGCGGCGCTGGCGGGGATGCTGAAGCCGCGGAGCGGGCGCATCTGGATCGGCGACCGCGATGTGACGGAGGAGGGCGCGCGGCACACGCGCCACGCCGGGCTGGCGCACATCCCGGAGGATCGGCGCGGCGCGGGGTTGATTCTCAGCTTCTCCATCGCCGAGAACACGATCTTCGGCCACCAGCGCGACGCCGCGTTCGCGCTGCGCGGCATGGTGCTGCGCCTGCACGAGATCTACGCCTGGGCCAGGCGGCTGATCAAGCAGTTCGACGTGCGCACGCCGTCTGAGGAGACGCCGGCGCGGGCGCTTTCGGGCGGCAACCAGCAGAAGGTGATCGTGGCGCGCGAGATGGCGACACAGCCGAAGGTGCTGCTGGCCTCGCAGCCCACACGCGGCGTGGACATTGGCGCCATCGAATTCATCCACCGGCGCATCGTCGAGCAGCGTGACGCCGGGGCCGCGATCCTGCTGGTCTCGGCGGAGCTGGACGAGATTCGCTCGCTCTCGGACCGCATCGCCGTGATGTACGAGGGCAAGATCGCCAGCATCGAGCCGCCGGACGTGCCGGAGGAGCGGCTGGGCCTGCTGATGACGGGCGGCGGCGGCCGGCAGACGCACCCAGCGGCGAGTTGAGGAGCATTGCGGTGGTTACACAGAGCGAGGGCGGGCATGGCATTCCGTCCTTGTCTGTTTGTCTGATAGGTGTCACGGATGCGTTAGGACGACGCGGCGGATCGTCGCAAAGCGATCCAGTGTGTGAGGGCGTACCAGCCGTGGCCCAAGAGGAAACCTGGTACGAAGAGAACCATCATTGCCTCGATAGCGCCCATCCACGCTTGTGGGAAGTCGCTGAGCGAGTCGAGATGCTCGCGCCCTGTGACCGCCAGCACCAACGCAAGGAGGGCCGAGCCGCCGAGAAAGGCAAGCACCTGGAACGTGAGGGAACGGAAGAGGCGAGGCCTGGGCAACCGCCACCAGGGATTCGCTGTGAGTGATGAGTAGGTGCGCGCCGCGATTGCCAGACACATGATCGCCAGCATGAGTACGAGGGGCGTCACAAGGAATGCTATCGCATCTGGCGGCATTGATCGCCCTCCTCGTGGGGTTGTCTTCCCCCGCGCATCGCCAAAACGCCCTGCCTTGTCGCTTCTATGATACACCCTACTGCCGAGCGCGGCATCATGGCGCTGGCGTGATATGGGGTAGTTGGCGCCGCAAGCACAATTTAGCGCTCCTCGCCCACGTGGAGGCGCGGAGCGCAGGGCGGACGGGCTAAATGTCGTGACTAGCGGCCGACACGCCGGCCGTAGAGCCAGACCGAAAGCGGGATGAAGACGGCCAGGATGCCCAGACACCAGGCCAGCGCACGCCAGCCATCCGCGCCGACCGGCTGGCCGAGCAGCAGCGAGCGCACCGCGTCCACCATGAATGTCACCGGCTGGCGCACCGCGAAGGCCTGGAGCCAATCCGGCATTCTGTCCACCGGGGCAAAGGCGCTGCTGGCGAAGGTTAGCGGAAAGAGCCAGATGAACCCCGCCGACTGCGCCGCCTCGACGCTATGCACGATCAGCCCGATGGTCGCGGAGATCCACGAGAAGGCGAAGCTGACGAGCAGCATCAGCCCAATCGCCAGCAGCCAGGCGAGAGGCGAGCCAGATGGGCGGAAGCCGACGGCCAGCCCCACGAC
>JAICVS010000253.1 GCA_025935195.1 Ktedonobacterales bacterium | reverse complement strand
TCCACCTTGCCGAAGCGCGCCAGGTCGGCCTTCAGGTGCGGGCAGCGCCGCTGCACCTTGTACCCCTCCAGCTCGATGAACTGCTGATCGGTGGAGCGCTCGGCATAGTAGCCCTCGGCGTACTCCAGCCGCTCCGGCGAGAGGCACTTGAAGAAGTTATAGATGTACTCATTATAGGCGCCCTTGCGCTCAGCCTCGAAGCGGCACGAGAGGAAGAGATCGTTGATCCAATCCTCGACGTGGTGGACGATGCACCACTCGATCAGCGCGGGATCAAAGGCGAAGCGGTACTCCCACTCCTCGCCGGCCCATGGATAGACGCGGCGGTTCTGGAAGTCCAGCACCAGCCTCGTCTCGCCCATCTCCATCAGCACGCGCCCGTTGATGCCCACACAGGTCACGTCGCCAATCGCCATCAGCGGCTCGAACCAGTCTGTGAGCGCAGCGGCGATGTCCACCTGCCCGCGCGGCCACGCCGCCTTCTCGGCGTCAATCACGTGCTGCTTGCGCGCCTTATAGGCTTCCAGATAGGCGCGCTTGTCGCTGAAGATCGCGCGCACCTCATCGTTGGGCATGGGATGCGCGACGGTCGCGCCCGCTTTTGTCAGCCGCATGACGCTGCCGGGGATCATGAGGTGGCCGCCGGGCTGGTCGTGCGCCTGGTGGTACGCCAGAAAGACGGTCTGATCGGGGAAGGTGTTGACGGGGTCGCGGTCGAGGTCGTTGAAGGCCCACAGGTCGTCGTCCAGGAAGCAGGGCGGCCCGGCGTGCGGGATGATGTGCCTGGCGCCAAGCTGCTGGGCATAGCGCAGCGCGCGGGCCAGCTCGTTCTCGCGCTTCTTGCGGCCATACGCCCGCATCAGCTTCTCTGGGTACTGATAGACCATCGGGTACCAGATCGCGCCGGAGAACTGGAGGAAGTGCGCATCGAACGGGCCAAGCTCGACCAGGCGATCCAGGTCCACCGGCCGCGAGTCGTTCTGGTCGTAGACGCAGACCTCGCCGTCGTCCACGATCAGGCCCGAGTCGCCCAGCGGCCCATCCGTCGGCGCGACCGACGCCATGATCGCCAGGCGCAGGCCGTTCACGTGGATGGGCTGCGCGTTCTTGGTATAGATGAAGTTGCTGAAACCGAGCGCGCGCAGCTCGCGCTCCAGCGTGTTGATCGGGAAGTCCGGCAGTAGCACGGTCGTCTCTTTCGAGACGTGCTCGCGCAGGAAGGCGGCGTCGAAGTGGTCGTGGTGGACGTGCGAGACGAAGAGGTAGTCGGGGTTGGCGATCAGCGCCGGATCAATGCCCTCATTGCTGGGGAAAGGGAACCAGGAGGCGAAGAAAGCCGGGTTGAACCAGGGGTCGGTGAGGATGCTGCCGTGCCTAGTCTCGATGAACAGGCCCGCGTGGCCGACGAACGTGATCTTCACTCAACAGACTCCTTCGCCTGATCAGGTATGCGCGCTGTGCCGTAGTGTATCGTACTTTGTCGCTATGCGCGACTCCGACAGGCGTGTGCCGGATGGGATGGCTGCCGCGGCGCCCATTAGCAGCGATGCCGCGCCGTCGCCCGCGTGATATACTGCTACGGCTCCGCGCCCGGCGCGCCCAGGACGGATACAGCGATCAGCACACAGTGAAGTGATATGGATTAGGATAACGGCATGGGACTCACGGTCGGCATCATCGGGCTGCCGCAATCGGGCAAGACGACGCTCTTCAACGCGCTGACGCGGGCGGGCGCCGAGATCTCCGGCTACCCCACCAGCACGGTGCAGGCCAACCGCGCGGTGGTGCAAGTGCCCGACGAGCGCCTACAAAAGCTGGCGGCGATCTTCAACCCCCGCAAAATCGTGCCGACCACAGTGGAGTTCGTGGACGTGGCGGGGCTGGGCCAGGCGGCGGAGGGACCGAAGCGCGAGGGGCTGAGCGCCGAATTCCTGGGCCACATCCGCAACGCGGACGCGCTGGCGATCGTCGTGCGCTGCTTCAACAACCCAGCCGCGCCGCACCCCGCCGGCAGCGTAGACGCCGCCCGCGATCTGGATGACCTCATGGCCGAGCTGGCGCTGACCGACCTGGCGAGTGTGGAGAAGCGCATCGAGACGACCGGGCGCAAAGCCAAGACCGGCGACAAGAAGGTGCTGGAGGAGCTCGACTTCCTCAAACGGCTGCGCGCGCACCTGAACGAGGGCCGGCCGGCCTCCGAGCTGGAGTACGCCGCGCCGGAGGATGCCGTGCTGCGCGAGCTGTTCCTGCTGACGATGAAGCCGCGCCTGTACGTGGTGAACGTCAGCGAGGATGCGCTGGCCGAAGCGGGCGCGCTGCTCGAAGCGGCGGGGGCGGATGGGAAGAGCGCCGGGAATGCGGCGGGCGAGCTGGCCTGTGTCGCGGCGGCGGCCCAGCGTGCGCGGGCGGAACGCACGGAAGGCGCGGCGGGCGCGGAGATCGTCGCCGTCTCGGCGAAGCTGGAGGCGGAATTGGGCGAGCTGCCGGAGGAGGACGCGACCGAATACTTGGCGGCGCTGGGGCTGCCCAGACTGGGCGCCGACCGCGTGATCCAGGCCGGCTACCGCGCGCTGAACCTGATCTCATTCCTGACGGCCGGCGAGGATGAGGTGCGCGCGTGGACGGTGACACGCGGCTCAAAAGCCCCGGTGGCGGCGGGCAAGATTCACAGCGACTTCGAGCGCGGGTTCATCCGCGCCGAGGTCGTGCAGTACGACGACCTGATGGCCGACGGCGGCGCGATGAAGACGGCGCGCGAGCACGGGCACATCCGCCTCGAAGGCAAAGACTACGTCGTCAAGGACGGCGACATCATCGAGTTCCGCTTCAACGTCTCCCGCTAGCTCAGAAAACGCCCAAGCTGAAAACGCCGAGCCGTCGCCAGACGTAGCTCTCCCCTCTCCTCGTAAGGAGAGGGGCCGGGGGTGAGGACTCACGGCCCGTTGCTACTGCACGATGTTGGGATAGAGCCGCGAGGCCAGCGCGACGAGCACGGCCGTGATGGCGATCATCACCGCGAAATCCAGCGGCAGGCCGTTCACGCTGGCGAAGCCCGTCACCATCAGCGTGCGCAGGGCGTCCACCGTATAGCTGAGGGGATTGACGCGCGCGATCACTTGCAGCCAGCCCGGCATGAAGGAGATCGGGTAGATGGCGTTGCTGGCGAAGAAGAGTGGCATCGTGAGCACCTGGCCGATGCCCATGACACGCTCGCGCGTCTTGAGCAGGCACGCGATCACCACCGAGAAGGTGGAGAAACAGGCGGCGCCGAGCATGACGATCAGCACCACGCCGACGAGGGCGAGCGGGTTCCAGTTCATCTGGACGCCGAGCAGCAGCGCCAGCACATAGATGATGAGCGCCTGCGGCAGCCCGCGCCCCGGCGGAGAGCGCCTTGCCGAGCACGAGCGCCGGGCGCGGCGTGGGGCTGGCGAGGAACTTGTGGATCACGCCGAGATCGCGCTCCCAGATGTGAAGTGACCCTGATTTCGTGGACTGTTTGCCTCATGCGGCCCCAGGCGTCGGGGTGGTACCCGTTTGTTCATACACCGCTGGTGCCACATACCCCAGCGCCGAGTGCCGTCGCTGCCGATTGTAAAAGCGCTCGATCCAG
>JAICVS010000263.1 GCA_025935195.1 Ktedonobacterales bacterium | reverse complement strand
GGGAGGGGATGCCAGCCAGATGCGGCGGGATGCGGCGGGATGCGGCGGGATGCGGCGGGATGCGGCGGGATGCGGCGGGATGCGGCGGGATGCGGCGGGATGCGGCGGGATGCGGCGGGATGCGGCGGGATGCCAGCCAGCCGGCGGTTGAAACCGCGCCTGAAGGCCCGCGGCCACAAAACCGACCTGCGTCGGTTGGGGAGAGAGCCGTGGGTGGCTGGATGCGCTGGCGTTGGCGAAAGGTGCGGTGGCGCAGTGGTACAATGGTGGGGTTGGTTGCCGGCGGCAACGGCATGTGTTGAGGGGGCGAGCGATGGGGGAGCGTGTGAGCGACGAACGCGGTATCGCGGATTTTCTCGAGGCGCTCGGCTCCAGCGCGCCGGCTCCGGGGGGCGGGGCGGCGAGCGCGCTAGCGGGGGCGCTGGCCGCCGCGCTGGCCGAGATGGTCGCGCAGCTCACGGTGGGCCGCCCGAAATATCAGAGCGTGGATGCCAGCATGCGGGCGCTCATCGCGCGGGCGCGGGCGGCGCGGGCGGACCTGCTGGCGGCGATGGATGACGACGAGCGGGCCTATGGCGCCGTCGCCGCGGCATACAAGCTGCCGAAGGGCGGCGACGAGGAGCGCGCGGCACGTGACGCGGCCATTCAAGATGCGCTGCATGGGGCGATGCGGCCGCCGCTGCGGGTGATGGAGCGCGCCTGTGCGGTGCTGGAGCTGGCGGAGGAGGCGGCGTCGGCGGGCAACCCCAGCGTCGCCAGCGACGCCGGCTGCGCCGCGCTGATCGGCGAGGCGGCGGTGCGCGCCGCCGCGCTCAACGTGCTCGCCAACGTGGCGCTCTTGCGTGACGAGGATGAGGCGGAGCGGGCGCGGCTGGAGGTCGCGCGGCTGGAAGAGCGCGCGGCGGCGCTGCGCGAGCATACGATGGCCGCGGTTCACACACGTCTGGGCGGCTGAGTAGCGGCGGGAATGAGCGAGACGTGAGCGAGAGGGGATACGGCGGTGACGGCGACGATCCTCGATGGCCGCGCGATTGGGCAGGCTGTGCGCGATGATCTGGCGCGGCTCGCGGCGGAGTATCGCGCCGCCAACGGCCGGCCCGCCGGCCTCGCCATCGTGCGCGCCGGCTGGGATGCCGCTTCCGCCGTCTATACCAACGCGCTCGTGCGCGCGGCGGACGGTGTGGGCGTGGTCGCGACGGTCGTCACGCTGGCGGCGGATGTGGACGATACGGGGCTGCGTGGCCGCATCGAGGCGCTCAACGCCGATGAGATGGTGCAGGGCATTCTGGTGCAGCTGCCGCTGCCACCGCACCTATCGCAGCGGGTGGTGGCGGAGACGCTGGACCCGCGCAAGGACGTGGACGGGATCAGCCTGCGCAGCGCGGGCAATCTGTTCCTGCGCCTACCCAGTTTCGTGCCGTCCACTTGCGCCGCCGTGCTGGAGATGCTCGACCGCGCGGGCATCGCGGTGGCCGGTCGGCGCGCGGTGGTGGTGGGGGCGAGCAATGTCGTGGGCAAGCCGCTGGCCTTCCTGCTGCTGCACCGCGACGCCACCGTGACGGTCTGCCACATCTACACGCGCGATTTGGCGGTGTGGACGCGGCAGGCCGACATACTGCTGGTGGCGGCGGGCAAGCCGGGGCTGATCACGGCGGAGATGGTGAAGCCGGGGGCGACGGTGATTGACGTCGGCATCAACGTACGGCCGGACAACACACTGGTCGGTGACGTGGACTTCGACGGCGTCGCGGCGGTCGCGGGCGCGCTCAGCCCGGTGCCGGGCGGCGTGGGCCAGCTCACCAATCTGATGCTGCTCAAGCAAACGCTGCTGGCGCCGTCGCTCTGGAGCGAGTAGGCGGGCGAAGGGATAGAGAGGGATAGAGAGGGATAGAGAGGGATAGAGATCGTGGCACTGAAGTGCCGGCAAACGGGAGGCTGGCGGTTGATGCGGTTTGACACATTACGACGGCCAGACCGTCCGTGCCGCAGGCCAGCCGGCGATGGCAATCGCGCCTGGATGGCCCGCGGCCGCGACGTCCGCCGTCGCGGACTCCAGCACCTTTCATACCTGTTGACAAGCGTGCGCCGCTCTCGCTGATGGAGGGGCGCATGGCGATGCGCCCATTCGAGCCGGGGGTGAGGACTTTCGCCTGCCCGCTCGACCTTTCCGCGTGTTGCTCTGGGGAAGTTTCAATCCGAAGCCACTATTACTCGGCGCCCTCTGCCCGCTCGGGCACATAGCGCATCAGCACCACGCCGCTGGGGAACGGCCGCGACTCCACCAGACGCAGGTTCATCCGCTGTCCTGCGGGGAACACGCGCTTGCCGCCGCCCAGCACCAGCGGGAACACCAGCAAGTTGTACTCATCCACCAGATCGTGCCGCGCCAGCGCATGCACCAGCACGCTGCTGCCATCTATGCCAATGTTCTTGCCCGGCTGCGCCTTCAGCGCGCGCACGCGCTCGATCACGTTGTCTCGGATCACGGTCGAGTTCCGCCACAACGAGGTATCGGTCAGGGTGGTGGAGACGACGTATTTCGGCGTGGCCTTCATCATGTCGCCCAACGGATCGCCCTCGGGCATCGGCTCGAAGGCGGCGCCGTGGTTCTGCCAGGTCTTGCGTCCCAGCAGGCACGTGTCTATCTCGCTCATGGACTCGCCCACACGGGCGTCGATCTCGTCCTCCCAGTAGGGCCACACCCACCCACCCTGGGTGAAGCCGCCGTCGGTATCCTCCTTGTCGCCCGGCGCCTGCATCACGCCATCCAGCGAGACGAACTCTTGCACCACGATCTTGCGCATGCGCGGCTCCTTGTTGTGAGCGGGTCGGCAACGAACTGTTCATCTCTGGTCGTACAAGCGCTCTACCATTCGGCATACGCTCGTCCAAAACGGTTACGCTTCGCGCTAGGACTTACAGCCATTCGTCCATAGGTTGGACAAGCATGCGCCGCTCTCGCTGATGGAGGGGCGCATGGCGATGCGCCCGTTCGGGCCGGGGTGAGGACTTTCGCCTGCCCGCTCGACCTTTCCGCGTGTTGCTCTAGGATACGGCGGCAGGCTACTCTACTTCGCCGCCGGGGTGGGCGCTGCCGCGTAGCGCC